>CAYUVM010000134.1:0-9285 GCA_964447935.1 uncultured Cytophagia bacterium
CCCTCAGCATCGCCGAATCGAATTGAAAGCCGCTGATATCATTCACCAAGCTCGCGCCGGCCGCAATTGCGGCTTCCGCCACCGGTGCTTTATAAGTATCGATGCTGAGGGGAATCTGGATTTGTTGGGCCAGCGCCGCGATCACCGGCAACACCCGCTGCATTTCTTCTTCCGCAGAAACCGGCGCCGCGCCTTCGCCATAAACGCCTTTCGGCCGGGTTGATTCGCCGCCGACATCGATAATATCCGCGCCCAATTCCGCGAGCCGCAGACCGTGAGCAATGGCAGCCTCGTGAGCAAAATACTGGCCGCCGTCAAAAAAAGAATCCGGCGTGCAATTGAGCACGCCCATGATCAACGTACGTCCTCCAAGTGTTATTGCTTGCGGTTTGGTGGCAATAACAAAATTGTCCCGTTGCCGCCGCTGCAAAAACTTGCCGAATGCCGCAGCGAAATCTTTTGTTTCTTCACAATCAAGAATCCGGGTGCTAATCCAGTTTTGAATCAGCCCGCGCTCTGAAAAAAAATAAGCCTGCGTCGCCGTTGCGCAATGAACCACGAGTCCGCTCTCGGCGAACGCGGCGCGTAACGCCGCCGGCCATTCACCTGCTTGCAACGAAACTTTAAAAATATAAGGAAAATTTTGTAGACGCGAAACGAGTTCGCCCGCAAGAGAATCAGCCGCCGCGCCAAATTCATTCATGACCTCATGACGCGTGGTGAGATACAGTTGGCGAAAGGAGTAGGTGATCATGGCTGGTTTCTCATTGCTTGCCGCTGGTGGCTGGTGACGGGTTGCTTTTTGCCCGCTACCCATCACCAGCCACCAGCAACTACTTTAAACTGTCGGGCCGGAGCTGGGCGGGAATTTCACCACGAGCCAGCAGAATGTTGTAGAGTTGATTCCGTGCGACCTCGGCATATCTGTCATCATCCCCTCGGCTCAATCGAATGCGCTCGCGCAAATATTGAATCGCCAGATCTAGGTTGCCGCGACGTTCCGCGAGGCTGGCGAGATAAAGCCGCGCATCGGCGTGATTATTCAACTGGATCGCGCGTTCAAAAAATTTGCCGGCATTGTCAAAATCTTCCTGGTGATAATAAACAATGCCCAAATTAAAATAAGCTTCGGCGTTATCCGGCGCCAGCGTTAAAATGCGTTTATAAACAGCAAGATTTTGGGGATCGTCGTTTGCCGGCGGCTTAACGCGCGCCAAACTCATCAACACCTCAACCTGATTGGGATTCAGGCGCAGCCAATGCTCCAAAATTTCGACGGCTGGGGCCGGATGATTCTCCCGCCATTGGTACTCGGCTTCCAACAGTCCGGCCTCGAGATCGAGAGGATTAAACGCCCGCGCGCGTTGATACAATTCCAGTTCGCTGCGAAATCCCAGAAGTCGCCAGCGCGAAGCATGGAGTTGCGCTAGCCGCAGGTAAATTTTGCTGTCGGTGGAGTCGCGCCCGCGCGCCAGCCGCAGGGCATTCTCGGCCTCATTCCATTTTTTTAAACTGAGATAAACTTCGCCCAGCCGCCGGGCGCTGGCGCTGCGCACGGAATCTCGCGCAGCAGCATGCTTTGCCGCCGGTAAAATAAATCGCAAACTATCGATCCATAAAGTCTGGTGCATCGCATGGTGTTGGTAGTGCCGCAAAAACGACGCAACATAAAGCCCGGCAAAATTTTCCTGACTCGTATCAGCCAGGGCCAACCGCCGCGCCGCTGCTAATGCAGCTTCAGTTCGATCCCTCAGCAAGTCAAACTTGGCCGCATAATATTTTTGCAAATTCTCTGCATTAGCCTGATTTTGCCAAATGCTCGCGGGAGTGCTCGCGCCTACACTCGCCAGGTTTTGCGCGATGGCCCGGGCCAGCTCCGGTAGACTATTAAATGATTTGGGCAAATTCAGCGCCGTTTCCGCCGAAATATTTTTTTTGCGCAAATCAAAAAGCTTAAAATCACCCGACCACTCGTCGTGATGATTGGTCGCCGCCGCGGCTTGGCGATAACCCCCCAAAACAATCATCGACAAACCCGCTGCGCGCGCGAAACGCACAACATATTCGTTATAAATGAGAGAATCGCGCTGGGCTGCGGCAAAAACGGTTTCGGTCGGGATGAGATAAAAAGGCAGGTTCGCAGTTTGGCGCAGGTATTCGCCGGTCATTTCGGCGATGGCCAATCCATTGGCCTCAAGCCGGGGACCGTCAGATTTTGCGACGGCTGGAAAAATCAACAAGCTGGCGCGTTTCTCCAGCCAGGTACGCTGTTGGCGCCATTGCAAATAAATGAGTCCCGCCGCCAAAACGGCAACGGTCACCCCGATGCTCACCCCGAAGTTTTTTTTACCAAACGCCTGACCAAAGTGGTACAGATTCCATAACAGAAAAACCGCAAAGCCCCCAAGTGAAAAGAGCAAAAAGCTTCCGTCCGGAAGCGGCATGATGACAGTCCTTATCTAAATCTAAAAACGCAAATAGAGAAAACGCAAAAAATAATTCGTAGGACGTGATTCGTCATTTCAACCCGCCATACGTTTTTTGCGTTTTACGCCACACATCAATTTTCACTCAAGCCCCATCGACCTCGAACTTCCGGCCATCGACCTTTTACGCCGCCACACTATTTTCTGCGACCTCGGCGACCCGGCCGTTTTTGCCGTTTTCCAACGGCGGCAATAACTCGCCGTTGAGGATGGCATCGATTTCATCACCATCCAGCATTTCGCGCTCAAGCAAAGCATTCGCCATTGCATGCAGTTTGTCTTCATTTTGCTTGACGATGGCCGCCGCGCGTTGGGTGGCTTCTAACACGATGCGTTTAACTTCTTCATCAATCGCTTGCGCCGTGCGTTCGCTGTAGTCACGATGCTTCGCAATTTCGCGGCCCAAAAAGATTTCTTCCTCCTTTTTACCAAAGGACAACGGGCCCATGACCTCGCTCATACCCCACTCGCAAACCATTTTACGCGCCAAATCGCTGGCGCGCTCAATATCATTACCGGCGCCCGTGGTCATCTCGTTGAACACCAATTTTTCCGCCTCGCGGCCACCCATAAGATGCGCCAGCAGGCATTCGCAATAATTGCGGGAATAATTATGTTTTTCGTCAATCGGCAGCGTCGTCGTCAAGCCCAAAGCGCGGCCGCGCGGGATGATGGTGACTTTGTGCACCGGATCGGAGCCTGGAGTAAACTTGGCAACCAGCGCATGGCCGGCTTCATGATACGCCGTGATCTTTTTCTCATTCTCGCTGATCAACATGCTGCGGCGCTCGGTACCCATCAGGACTTTGTCCTTGGCTTCTTCCAAATCCCGCATCGCGACGCGGTCTTTGCCGTTGCGCGCCGCCAATAACGCGGCCTCATTAACCATGCTGGCGATATCCGCGCCGGAAAAGCCCGGCGTGCCTTTGGCGAGCACGTTCAAGTTGACGTCTTTGGAAATCGGAATTTTTTTGGTGTGCACTTTAAGAATGCCTTCGCGGCCACGCACATCCGGGCGATCCACCACGATCTGCCGATCAAACCGGCCCGGCCGCAACAATGCCGAATCTAACACATCCGGCCGGTTCGTTGCCGCGATGAGAATCACACCCTCGTTGGAATCAAAACCGTCCATCTCCACGAGAAGTTGATTGAGCGTTTGCTCGCGTTCATCATGGCCGCCGCCGAGGCCCGCGCCGCGATGCCGGCCCACGGCGTCCACTTCGTCGATAAAAATAATGCAGGGTGCATTTTTTTTGCCTTGCTCAAAAAGATCGCGCACCCGCGAGGCGCCAACACCGACGAACATCTCGACGAAATCCGCGCCCGACATGCTAAAAAACGGCACGCCCGCTTCGCCAGCCACCGCTTTGGCGAGCAATGTTTTTCCCGTGCCGGGAGGGCCGAGCAGCAGCGCACCCTTCGGAATTTTGCCGCCGAGGCGCTGAAATTTTTCCGGATCGCGCAAAAACTCGATGATTTCGCGCAACTCCTGCTTCGCTTCATCGGCACCGGCCACGTCGTCGAACGTGACTTTTGGGCGATTTTCCGTCATCATTTTAGCGCGCGATTTACCGAACGAAAAAATGCCCTTGCTGCCCATGCCGCCCTGCATGCGCCGGAGCAGAAAAAGCCAAAACGAACCTAGAATCACCCAGGGCAGCAAACTCAGCAGATAATTCCACCATTCCTGAGATTCGTCCTTGAAGTTGACGACAAGTTTCTCTTCGCCATACGTTTTTTTCCATTCTTCGACGATGGCGGTCGTGGGCTTTTCCGGCAGGTTAACGCGAACATGCGTCACCGGCCGCTCTTTGGCATTGCCCGCGAGGGGTTGAAGCAACTCGGCATCCAATTTCGTGCCTTTTACCTCAACACTGCGCAGTTTGCGGTCTTTGAGCAAATCCTGAAAATCGGAGTAATTGACCAGGCGCACCTGGCGCTCTTCACTGCTCACGTTCATCGTCACCCAGATGGACACCATGAGAATGATGGCCCAAAAGGCCAACGTGCGCGCCGGGCGGGCCCACTGGGAATTTTCCTCTTTGCGCGGCTTTTTGTTGCCGGAACGGTTTTTAGCAGACACCGTTTTGTTCCTTTTTATTTATGAAGCGTTTTATTTCCTAATATCCGTTCAGGCCATCCGTCCGCAATCTTAGACTGCGGACAGGCGGCCTCGAACTTCGGACCAATTCAATCCATCACATAAATCGCCGGCAGATTCCGCAACTTCTGCGCGTAATCCAAACCATAACCGACGACGAAACGGTTGGGGATGCGAAAACCGGCATAATGACACGGATATTCAACCTGCGCCGTTCCCTCTTTCACTAATAGTGAGACGAATTTCAACGAAACTGGTTTCAATTCCAGCAGTTTTTTTTCTTTAAAAGTTACCGATAAGCCGGAGTCGATAATATCTTCCACGACAATCACATGCCGGCCTTCGATGTGGCAATCAATTTCTTTGCGCACTTTCACGACACCGGAGGTGCGCATGGCCTCGCCATAGCTGGAAATTTTTATGAAATCGACTTCGCAATCAATGCTGACGTGGCGCAGCAAATCGGCAAAAAACAAAAAGCTGCCGTTGAGCACGCCGATAAACACCGGGCATTTTCCCGCATAATCCGCCGAAAGCTCATGCGCCAACTCTTGCACGCGCGCCTGAATCTTTTCTGCCGTGATTAAAATCGGATATTGCTGCTTTAAAAACTTGGCGATGGTTTCGGGCACGCTCTACTCTCCTACACAGCAATTTATAATTGTATCATAGCGCTTACTAACTTCATTCATCCAATTCTAAAGCCAGTTTCAGAGCCTGATTTAATTCTTGAATTTTGCCAGATTCAAGCGAACCCACAAAATTGGTGAGCATTGATTTCGGCAAGCTCATCAGCGCGTCACAGTGAATACTACTGTCATGTTTCAAGCCTTCGTTTATGCCTACTAAAACCTGCGTCGAAAGACCATCATGAGCGGAATAAATAGGCGCACAAATGACTGTCGAAAAATTGGTCGCCATCAAGCCTTCACGGCTCACCACCACAAACACACGTGATCTTTTGGGATCAGCCGAGGATGAATGAGTGACAAGATACAGATCACCCCGCTTCATAACGGCACCTGATAGGTCAAAGCATCCGCCGTCTCCTCATTGAGATAATCCGCGCGGCGGTTGATAATTTCGATATCTTTTGTCGTACGTTGCGCGCGACGCAACTGCTCAATAAAAGCCCACGCGGCCATTTCCAAAAAAGCCGAGCGGTTACGGTATTGCTCCGAAAGTTGGGCGATCAACTCATCCATGGTTTGAAGCAGGTCGCCGGATAAAGTGATGGAAGTTTCGACTTTCATAGCGCGATTTGTTTTATGGTGCTGTCTTGTTTCATTCGCCGTTTCTGGAAATAGACAAAAAGACAAAATTCAACGCTCCCGCACAATTCCGTCCGCGACGCTTCGGAAGCAAAAACATCGATGTTCTCCCGATTGAATTCCAATTTCCGAATGAACCGATAAGTTAATCCGGGTCATTCGACAAATCCGAATACCAAAAGTTTTTGTTCTTTTGCTCCAGCCCGTCCGGATTGTGCTGTTTTAATCTTGATGGCTCGCGGGCAGAAGTTGCAAATGCAGCACGCTCCGCGTTGTTGGCGTAATCTTAAATCGGGTATCGAGTCGATAACCGCAAATCCAGATCATCCCGTCGCCCTCCAGAATGGGAACGAACTGGCGCCGGTGCAACGGCACTTTCAAATCCGTGAAAAAATCCGAAAGTTTTTTGAAGCCGCCTTCCAGTTCATTCGCCCGCAGCGGCACGAAGCGATCCCCGCTTCGCGGAAAACGCACACGCAATTCGCCGCGCACTTTTTCGGCATCGACAAATTGGGAATGATCATTCACCTGCTGCCGCCAATCCGCCGGCAACGCCTTGCGCTCGATTAAAATCGAAAAATCAGTTCCAACAATTTCACACCGTTCGCCAATCGCCACCGCAAAACTATTTGCTTCTTGCTTTTTGCTCTTTGCCTTTTGCTTTTCAAAAACCGCTCCGTCATGATCAACACTCACCAAAACTTGCTGCCGCCAAACATAGCGCTTGCCCGTGGATTTTTTTTCTGCGGGCGGTGGCTGCAACAAATCGAGCAGTCGCGCCGTTTCCGCAAAACTCGGTTCCACCGGTTGCCGCAAAAGTTCCTGCATCACGGCGCGAAAGACATAACGCTGTATTATAGGAAAATACTTCCAAAATAATTCAAGATCAAGAATAATTTTACCGGAGTGGCGTTCTTTTATCACCTCCGGCAAACGCGCCGCAGCTTCCGCCTGCAAATACTTTTCGGCGGCGCCGGCGATATGAGACAGATGTTCGAGGCTGCGGGCAATTTGCGGATTAAAGCGCGTTTTGATGAGCGGCAATAACTCCTGCCGGAGGCGATTGCGCCGGAATTTAGTATCCCTGTTGGTATGATCGTCGCGCCATTGCAATCTCCGGAATTTGGCATAAGCCTCAATTTGCGCGCGCGCAAACGGTAAAAGCGGCCGCAACACTTTCGTTCGTAGTCGCCCCTTCAGGGGCTGAGCTTCTGAAAAAAGCCCGGCGCTGGATTGAGAAAAATTCTTATCACGCTCAGAAATTGTGACGGTTTCCAAATCAAGCTCGCTCTCCGCCGACATGCCCGTCAGTCCCGCCAACCCGCAGCCGCGCAGCAGATGCGCTAAAATGGTTTCAGTTTGATCATCCTGTGTGTGCGCCGTGACGATCGCGCGCGCTTGCCAGGCCTGACGACATTTTTCCAAAGCCGGATAGCGCAATTCCCGTGCGGAAGTTTCAAGCGAACGTTTATGCTCACGGGCATAGGCCAAAACGTCGATGCGCTCCGCATAAAATGGCAAACCGGCATCCTGCGCCAACGCCTGCACAAACTTTTCATCATCATGCGACTCGCTGCCGCGCAGTTGGTGATTTACATGCGCTATCGCCAATTGCAACGCCCACTCATTTTTAAGCCAGACAAACAGATCGAGCAGCACACGCGAATCCAACCCGCCGGAAACCGCAAGTAAGAGGCGGTCGCCGGGCTGTACGAGTTGTTCGGCAGCGCAATGTTGGGAAAATTTTTCGAGTAATTCCATGAAGCCGCTTGTAAACGGATGCAGCGGATTGAGCGGATGGGAATTTGGCTTTATCCATTACATTCGTTCAATCCGCTTACGGAACTTTGCCCATAGGCGCAAAATAAAAATGATTCGCCCAAAGACGAATCATTTTCAACGTAGCGGCGGAGGGATTCGAACCCCCGACCCGCGGATTATGATTCCGCTGCTCTAGCCGACTGAGCTACACCGCCGAGGTTTTGCTTTTGCTATATTTTAATATAAAAAATTTACCCCATCAAAAGCAAATAGTTTTTTGCTTTGTGCTCTCTATCGTTATTCGATCACAAATTTGTTTAGTAATTTTGTACAAAAATGCAGTCGTTGCGATATTTCTCATTGTGATATGCATCAATTAGTTTTGTTCCGTCCAATAAAAGACGCTTGGGGATTGAATTACCGCCTAAAGATTTCGCTCGCTCAAATTGCATAACATAATAATGCCCTGGCAGAACTTTTTGTGTGCCCAGCATTCTTATAAAAGAAATTTTTCCGTTTTCCGTGCTACCCCATAACAAATCCTTAATCAACTCAGGATAGATTTCATACTCTACTTTGTGCTCAATTGTGTGATCGTTAACGCAAATGACATATCTAATATCTGGTATATCGGCATTAATTTCAAACGTTAACCCTCTAAACTCTCTTGTAATTTCAAAACCTTCGATAGAGGTCCATCCCTCATTCAAAAAAAATGTCCTTTCATTAATCGGCTTGCTCCCTACATATAGAGTGCCACCAATCGCAATGAGGGAACAAATCAAAGAGATTGCATACCATATATGCAATTTTGTAATTTGTACTGTTTTACGTGTTTGAATGTATTGTGGCAGGGCATTTATCGTTTTTCGTATTTTTTTTTGAATATTATCCGCCATGCCAGTATATTGGGCGGTTTCAATTAATTCCAGACCACCATACTCACTGTAACGTTTTAAAATGGCGAAAGCGCTGATTTCACTGTGCTTGTTATATGCATTCAAATAACAAACATATAAAGATGAACGGGTGGGAAAATTAATTATTGGAAGTGTGGCTTTGACGAAGTCGTCAATAAATTGGCTCTTCGGGTATTGTTCAAAATCTGACAGCAAGACAAATATAGTTTGGCGTTCAGATTGCCGAAGAGTCTCTCTAATATGTAATAACACAGAATCGATATTTGTTGCCGTATCACGGAAATCAATAACTTCTTCTATATCAGTTATATCGGTGAAACTAATTTTTTGTACACGCTTTCCAAATTTGTAGACTGAAAAATTTTGTGATATCTGCTTTAAAGTATCAACAATCACTTTTATATCCTTTACCAACAGTTCTTTGGATTTATATACTCCCTCCTGAAGAACGCTACGCAAGATGCCGTCAGAATTATCAACAAATAAATCTACTGGCAGCGAAATTTTCGGGGTTATCGAATTCTGTTGGCGCCTCAGTGGTTTTTTAAGCTCGTTTGTTTCGGAAGGCATTAAGTAGCATATTGCGATAAAACATCCGGCACTGAAAAATAATAAAAGTGTGCAGAGGAAATAATCAATTTTTGATATTTTTTTTAAAAAGGATATTGTATCATGTGTATAAAATATATGAGCAGTCGGGGAGTTTTTTAGTGCAAGAGCGAAAAAAAATTACTACCATAATG
>CAYUVM010000135.1:0-9285 GCA_964447935.1 uncultured Cytophagia bacterium
GTGCAACTTTGGGACGTGCCGAATGCAAAGCTGCTGCATAATCTCAAACCGTTTTCGCCGGGAATTACGTCCGTGCGTTTCAGCCCGGATGGCATTGTGCTCGCGGCGAATGATTATCAAGATCGCAGCGTCAAATTATGGAGCGCGCAGGACGGCCGGTTGGTGCATGTGATTGCCGGCAACTTGACATGCGCTGAATTTAGCCATGACGGCGGCGTGCTCGTCACCGGTGATGAAACCGGCAGCTTGAAATTCTGGGGCCGTATGGTTATCACCCGTGCCGCCTTTGAAGCGCGTCATAAACGTCCGACCCCGCCGCCGCGGCCCGCCTCCCCACCGAGTGGTGTAAATGGCGCGAACCGCCCAGCGTCGATGCCGGGCCATTCTGCTGCTGGCAACTCACGTGCAACAATGCCGAATGGAACCGGCGCTGCACCGGCTGCTTCGCAATCCCGGGCTTATGAGCAAAAAACCACACCGGGGAATTTTGTGAAAACGTCGCCCTCCAACGTGCGGCCGATTGACAAGAATTTTTCCAACAAAGCCGAAGCGTTTAACCGCCGCGCCGAATTCACCTCAACGCGAACGGAAGCTTCGCCGGCTCGCATTATTGAAACGCTCAACCGGGTCGAACCGGAGGAAAATCCTGCTGCGGTTGACGGGAATCCTTACGAAGCCGAGTTGGAACGTTTGTTGCAAAAACAACAACGGCAGGCCGAAAAATTGGAGAAAATGGGCCGCTGTTTGGAATGCGGCAAAAAACTGGGTTTTTTTGCGAAAATTTGGGGATTGAAATTCTGTAAGAAACACGGCTTTTAAAAAAGCGGATGACGGGGAGCATGATTCCGTTGCGCCACACTGCGCCCAAATTGGCAAACTAACTTTGTGTTGGCGCAAGTGGGAATATTATTTTGCTCTCCTCGTTATCTATTATGATTAAGATCACTCTGACCTTGCCCGAAACGATTTACCAACACGCCGCGAATCTCGCGGTTGCAACTCACCTTGATATTGGCAGCATCGTCACCGAAGCCCTGGCGATCACGTTGCCGGCCTTTGACGAAGCGCTGGCCGCACTCGCCCCCACCATCGCCAAAGAAGACGTGCGGGTGATATCCGACTCGCAGACGACGATGATTATGCGCCGGCTGCTGCAAAACGATAAACCGTTGAATGATCGTTTGTCGCAATGGCGCGCGGACGGCATATCGACACGAGAAATTACCGCATTGCTCTCGCTGCTACTCATGCAACGGCACGGCTGGCTGCTGGAGAGCGAACCCGTTGCCACACCGGTCGCCTGATAAAATTTATATTCTTTTTTTTGCCCTACCTTATTTGCGCTCCCATAATCCTGCCCGCCGGTGAATCGGCCGAGTTTTTGTAGATAAAAACTTGCGCAAAATCCTTGACATTGCCTTTTTTTCGATTATCATAAAAACAGCGACAACAATGCCGGCTTGCAACCGTTGGCGTTGTTTTGCGTAAGAAAAAACGGCTATCGTCAAGCAAATTTTATTTACCAATCGGGAGTCATTGCATGGAGTGGTTGGCCGATCCCAATACCTGGATTCAGCTCTTGACGTTAACGAGCCTAGAAATTGTTTTAGGCATCGATAACGTTATTTTCATTTCAATACTCGCAGGTAAATTACCCCAGCATGAGCAAGGCCGCGCGCGCAACATCGGCCTCACCTTGGCGATGCTTACGCGCATTGTGTTGCTCTTCTCGATCGTTTGGTTGAGCAAACTGACGGTGCCGTTGTTTGCTATTCTCGATAATGAAATCTCCGGACGCGATCTGATTTTTATCATCGGCGGTCTTTTTTTGCTTGCCAAGAGCACCTACGAAATTCATGAAAAATTGGAAGGCGCGGAGGGCGGCGCCTCGCGGCAAATTCGCGCGGCTTCATTTGCCAGCGTGATCATTCAAATTATTCTGCTGGATATCGTGTTCTCGCTGGATTCGGTGATTACCGCGGTCGGCATGGCGAACCATCTCGTCGTAATGGTCACTGCCGTTGTCATCGCTGTCGGTTTTATGCTGTTCTTCTCCGGCTTCATCAGCAGTTTTGTTGATCGCCATCCAACTTTGAAAATCCTCGCGTTGAGCTTTCTTATTTTAATCGGCGTCACCCTGATCGCCGACGGTCTCGGGCAACACATCTCGAAAGGCTATATTTATTTTGCGATGGCGTTCTCGGTGTTCGTCGAAATTCTCAATTTGCGCGTGCGCAAACATGCGGCGGCTCCGCTCAAATTGCGCCAGGCCTATGTTGAGGAAGGCGAGCAAGACACTGCGAAGTAAAATGTTTATTCCTATTTCATCATCACAATCTTTCACGGAGGAAATGCAACATGCCCGCTAAACCCAAACGCAAAGCCGTTAAAGCCAAAAGCGCGGCCAAGAAAACCAAACGCCCGGTGAAAAAAGCTAAACGCGCCGCGCGCAAGCCGAAGGGCGTGCAACGCGTGCCGCAGCATATGCACACCATCACGCCGCATCTCGTTGTGAAGAACACGGGCGAGGCGATTGATTTTTACAAAAACGCCTTCGGCGCGATCGAGCATTACCGCTTCCCGATGCCAGACGGCACGATCATGCATGCGGAAGTCCAAATCGGCGATTCGGTTTTCTTTATGAACGACGAAATGATGGGCGCAAAAGCGCCACAGACGCTCGGTGGCTCTGCGGTCACGGTTCATCTGCAAGTTGAAGACGTTGATGCGTTGTGGAATCAAGCCGTTTCCGCCGGCTGTCAAGTGATGATGCCGTTAGCGGATATGTTTTGGGGCGACCGTTATGGCATGCTCGTCGATCCTTTTGGCCATAACTGGTCGATGGCGAGCCATATTGAAGACGTGCCGCCCGAGGAGATGGGCAAACGCGCCGAAGCCGCGATGTCACAAATGACGGGCGGCGAAGGCCAACCGCCGATGTAAAAAATTCTGCGATAGCAAATTTTTTTTCCGGCGGCCTGAAAAGCATTTGATTACTGCGCCCCGGCTTAACACGGAGCAGCGGAGTGCGTGAAGGAAAACGGCAGCTCTTCAAATTCAGCGTCAGTTTGTAGCGAAAGCTCCGGGCTTTCTCGTTTTTCTCCGCAGCTCCGTGTTAGAAAAATTGCACTCGCAAAGCAGTTTGGCTTTTAAATAGCGTAATTATAGGCAGCGTTATTTTTTTTCTGACCACCGTTGACCACCCTCACACTTTTTGGCTATGCCGGCGCGGAAAAATTTTGGGCCTTCTCGCAAATGGCATTCGCCCGCCCGCAACTGGCGCGTATTCCTGGCATCCGTTTCTGGAAACTTCTCGGCAGTGGACACGGCAGCGGTTTCAGTCTTCGCCCCAACTGGGCGCGTTATGGTTTGCTTGCCGTATGGGAAAATGCTGACGCGGTGGAAAGGTTTTTTTCGCATTCAGCATTGATGCATGCGTATCGCCGTCATGCCGAGGAAATCTGGACCGTGCATTTGCAACCGCTGGAAGTGCACGGCCGGTGGTCGGGAATGAACCCGTTTTTTCCATTAACGCCGCCGGTAAAAACCGGCCCCATTGCCGTGCTCACGCGCGCAACGATTCGTCTGAATCGATTGCGTGCTTTTTGGAACGCGGTGCCGGCAACGAGTCAAGCCATTGCCCACGCCGCCGGATTGCTCGCTTCTGTTGGTCTCGGCGAAGCCCCACTTTTTCGGCAAGCCACATTCAGCCTCTGGCGCAGCGTTGGCGATATGGAAACGTTCGCTTTTCGTACGGCAGCCCATCGCGAGGCCATGCGCCGCACGCGCGACGAGAACTGGTATTGCGAAGAATTGTTTGCGCGGTTCGCGCCGGTGGCGTCGGAGGGAACGTGGAATGGAAGGGATCCGGTGGCTGGAATATTTTAGTTTCACAATTATATTAAAATATAAAAGGAGCCTCTCATGCGCCGCCTTTTTCTGCTAGGCATTTTGCTTGTAACGGTTTCATCTACCGAGGCCGGCTATCTCTACAAAGCGATGTTCGTGCGCGCGGCGCCGGGCAAACTGCTCGACCTCATGGCGTTGTACAAAGCGCGCCTGCCGGTTTATGACGCCGCCGGCGATCTGCGTCCGTTTTGCATGCGCCATTCGCAGGGCGATCAATGGGATTTGATGTTTCTGTTTCCGCTGGAAAATTACAGCGAGTATTTTAAACCGGAGCGTGTGGCCATGCGCCAACAGGCCGCGGAAAAATCCGGATTGCCGCAGGCGCAATTCGCGAAAAGATTTTATGAACTGGCGGCATGGCACGAAGAAATATTTGTCGAGGGCCCGGCGTTGGCGGAGGTGCAAAAGGCGTTTAACAACGCGGAATTTTATCACGTCGAAATTTTTCTGGCGCTGCCCGGCAAACAAGCAGATTTGTATAAAGAGCGCGAGATGGAAAATGCTTATTTGAAGCATCTTGGTCGCCCGGAGAATCTCATTTTTACGCACGATCAAGGCGCGGCGTGGGATTTATTCACCATTGGCTTTTATCGCGACCTCAAGCATTACGCCGAAAGCGCCGATATTCCCGATGAAAAAGAAGCCGAAGCCGCGCGGCTCGCCGGATTTGAAGGCCCTGATAAAATCGGCACATATCTACGCACGCTGATTCAATTGCATCACGACACGCTGGCAGGAGCGGTGAAGTAATTTTAGCAGAAAACGGCAAGTCATGACAATGAATGTTACACCCCCAACTAAAAAATACCGAGTGCGCTGGTGGCCGGCGCTTGCCATTATTATTTTCGCGAGCCTAACAACGCTTTTGATTTGGCTGTCCGATTCTACCAACCGCCAAGCGCAAATTGAGCAGACCGGCGGTGCGTTGTTCGTGACGTTTCTGCTTTTACTCATTTGGCTTTTCGCCTTTTCGCGTCTACCGCGCAGGTTTCGTCTCTTGGTTTTTGGCGCGCTCGGGCTGCTGCTCGGTTTGGGATGGTCGCTGTTTCGCGTGCGCGGCGTTAGCGGAGATGTTTTGCCGATTTTAGAGTGGCGCTTTGCGCAAAATAATGTCACGCCTTTGCCGCAAAGCGCTTCAGCTTTGGTCGATACGGCCTTGGCAAGCACCGCGATGCAATCAGCGCGAGAAGAATCTCAACCCCGGACGGTAACGAAAATTCCTCGACAACCCGTCATTGCGAAACCTGTAACTTCTTTAAGGCGCGACTATCCTCAATTCCTCGGGCCCAATCGTGATGCAAAAATGCCTGGCATTAAACTGAATCGCGATTGGGCAAAGCATCCGCCGCAGCGGTTATGGCGGCAAAATATCGGCGTTGGTTGGTCGAGCTTTGCCGTTGCCGGAGATTTTGCGATCACCCAAGAGCAACGCGGCGCTATCGAAATGGTGGTGGCGTATGATTTGACTTCAGGCCGCGTCAGATGGAGTCACGGCGATAGCACCGGTTTCATTTCTCCGATCACCGGTGACGGCCCGCGCGCCACGCCAACGATTGCGCAAAATCGTGTTTATACGCAAGGCGCAACAGGTTGGCTTAATTGTCTCGAACTAAAATCCGGCAAACGCCTCTGGGCAAAAAACATTTTGCAGGATAATGACGCCCAAATCAAAGAATGGGGCATGGCTGGTTCGCCGCTGGTGGTCGATAGCCTCGTCGTTGTCAGCGCTGGCGGGCAGAATAATCAATCTTTGACGGCTTATCATAAAGATGATGGAAGAAAGATTTGGAGTGCCGGCCAGGATCGCGCCGGGTACAGTTCGCCGTTGCTCACTGCGTTGCTGGGAACGCGGCAAATTCTCATCTTTAATTTGGGCAATGTCGTCGCGCATGAGGCTGTAACCGGGAAAATACTTTGGGAATTTTCATGGCCGGGCGGAGGGACCCAACATGTGGCGCAACCCGTGGTGTTGCCAGAGCATCGCGTCTTGGTGTCGAGCGGTTATGGCGTTGGTTGCAAATTAATTCAAATTCAACCCGCCGACAGTACTGGATTTCGGGCGACGCTTGTCTGGGAAACGAATCAACTCAAGGCGAAATTCAACAACGTCGTGCAGCGCGATGGTTACATCTACGGCCTCGATGACGGCATTCTCGTTTGCCTTGATCTTGCCACCGGCACGCGCAAATGGAAAGCCGGACGTTATGGGCATGGGCAACTCGTTAATGTGGAGGACCTTTTGCTGGTGCAAGCGGAATCGGGTGACGTCGTGTTGGTGGAAGCCACTCCCGCGGCGCATGAAGAGTTAGCGCGATTTGCCGCATTGGCAGGCAAAACCTGGAACAACCCTGCGCTCGCCGGAGAATATTTGCTGGTGCGCAACGATCGCGAAGCTGCATGTTACCAATTAGCGCTCGAACCCGCAGCAAAATGATTTCGAACTTTTTTACACAACTGTCGTATAAAGTTTGTCTTGATCATCAAATCGGCGAATGCGCCGAACCATGTAGGGTAAAAAAATTTACAAGGTGCAACATGAAAACGCCAGTTGCTGTTGGAATATTAATCGAAGCCGCCGCGCCGCAGTTTAAAGATTTTGTTTTGCGGAGAAGAGTTTAGGCAACAGAACGATACGAAATTTTCATCCAACGCCCGGTACAACGTGTTGGACCGGTTGAATCCAAAACGCATTTCCACTTGCAGCAGTTCCTGCTGCTCAAACTGGGGCGGGATTCTATCTTATTTCCTTTCGTTCGCACCGCTAAACTCGCGGCTTCTTTCCTATTTTCAAATTTTCAATTCAAAAATTTCTGACGCTTGAGCATGAAACCCTCTGCTCGTGCATGGTCATCATGTCTTTGCGCGATACTTATAGCCATTAGGATTTTTATATGAATCAAGCTGTTGAAACTGCACCGGCTTTGTCGGCGCCGGCCTCGCCAGCGGACCGGTTTACCGTAAAGTGGAAAGACATTCGCGAGTCGATTGCCGGTACGCAGCAGGATTTCACCGAAGGCAGCATCGGTCGCGCCATTTTGTTGCTGGCCATTCCGATGGTGCTGGAAATGATGATGGAGTCGCTGTTCGCCGTCGTTGACGTGTTTTGGGTGAGCCGGCTCGGCGCCGATGCGGTGGCCACGGTGGGATTAACGGAATCCGTGCTTACCGTTATTTATGCCGTGGCGTGGGGCATGAGCATGTCCACCACGGCGATGGTGGCACGGCGCATCGGCGAGAAAAACGCTGAAGGCGCGGCGATTGCCGCGGTGCAAGCTGTTGGCGTCGGCACTGCGATTTCGGTGTTGTTCGGCATACTTGGCGTTGTTTTTGCGCCAAAACTGCTGATGCTGATGGGGGCTTCGCCGAATATTGTGAACATTGGCTCCGGTTACATGGCGTGGATGATCGGCGGCAACATTACGGTGCAACTGCTGTTTTTAATCAACGCAATTTTTCGCGGCGCCGGCGATGCGGCGCATGCCATGCGCGCGCTGTGGATCGCCAATCTCTGCAACATCATTCTCGATCCGTGTTTTATTTTTGGCTGGGGCCCGTTTCCGGAACTGGGCGTGACGGGCGCCGCGGTGGCGACGAATATCGGGCGCGGCATTGGTGTGCTCTATCAACTCTTTGTGTTGTGGCGCGGTTGGACCCGCGTCAAAATCAGCCGCGCGCAATTGCGCCTTAATCCCGAAGTGATGTTGCGGTTGTTGCGTGTTTCCGCCGGCGGCGTGTTTCAAATGTTGGTGGCCACGGCAAGCTGGCTGTTGCTTGTGCGTGTCGTCGCGAGGTTTGGCAGCGCGGCATTGGCGGGCTACACGATTGCGTTGCGCATCATCGTTTTTGCGATTCTGCCGTCGTGGGGCATGGGCAGCGCCGCAGCAACATTGGTCGGACAAAACCTCGGCGCGCAAAAACCGCAGCGTGCCGAGCGCGCGGTGTGGATCACGGGATTGAGCAACATGATTTTTCTCGGCGGCGTGACGGTACTTTTCATTTTATGCGCGGAACCGTTGGTGCGGCTGTTTACCGATGATCCCGCGGTCATTCCATTCGGCGTTGATTGCTTGCGTTACATCAGCTACGGCTATATTTTTTATGCCTACGGCATGGTGATGGTGCAAGCCTTTAACGGCGCCGGCGATACCAACACGCCGACGTTGATCAATATGTTTTGTTACTGGCTGTTGCAAATTCCGTTGGCGTACGCGTTAGCGCTGTGGGCAGGCATGGGCGCGCAGGGCGTGTTTCTGGCAATCACCATTTCCGAATCAACGATTGCCGTTGTTGGTGTTTTGGTTTTTCGCCGCGGGCGATGGAAAGAGCGGAAGATTTAAAACCTAAACGGACGAAGTCCGGCTGACGCTCGAAGCGGCTGCTAATTTAGTAAGCTCGTTTTGCGCAAGCCGGACTTCACTTTATTTTATGAAAGGAATAAAAATGAGTGCTGCCGCAACCGCGGTTATCGCCGCGATGATTCGCGCGATTAAAGCCTCCGGCACGATCGTACAGGTGGAGGCAAAAGAGTTTTTAGCGATTTTAGCAAAAACCAAGACGCCTTTGGTGGTGCAGTATGAAGGCGGGGTATTTGGGAAAAAATATTATTATTTGACCAGCTATAAAGGCCTGGCTTTTCATGCGAAATCCAAAACGCCGCTGAGTTTGCCTGGCGATATTGAGCTGATCGCAGCAAAATCCTTTTGGATGCCGGATTGAGTTTATATTCATTTTGTTGCTCGCCGTTCGCGCGATCAAATCAAAAGAGGCGTTTTAAGTTACCATATTCACCTTTACGCTTAACCAATGGAGTCGTGATATGCCGCGAACTAACATTTCCTCTGGCACCCCGTGGGAGCCGATTGTCGGCTATTCGCGCGCGGTGCGGGTCGGCCCTTTGATTCATGTTTCCGGAACGACAGCGACCGGAGCGGATGGCAAGATCGTTGGTACCGGCGATGCTTACGCCCAGGCAGTACAAACGCTCAAGAATATCGAATCCGCGCTCCATAAAGCCGGCGCGAGCTTACGCGATGTGGTCCGCACGCGGATATACGTCACCAATATTGCCGCCGATTGGGAAAAAGTCGGCAAAGCGCACGGTGAGTTTTTCGGCGAGATTCGCCCGGCCACGAGTATGGTAGAAGTGAGCCGCTTGATTGTGCCGGAAATGTTGGTGGAAATTGAAGCAGAGGCGATGGTGTCCGAAGTCTGAAATCCGATGCCTTCAAAAGAAAACCCCAAGCGCACAAACTTACCGGTTCACGCGATTGGGGCATGTTGTAATATCAATTTGTGATGTTTAGCTCGCCAAAGTTTCAAGGCCCATTATGATTTGGGCGATCTCAACGCAATAGTATCAACTGAAAATGGCAAGTC
>CAYUVM010000136.1:0-9280 GCA_964447935.1 uncultured Cytophagia bacterium
CACGGGCAACACGCGAATCAATCGCCACAATGCGATAGAAGGGCTGTTTCTTTTTACCCATTCGGCTAAGACGAAGGTGAACTGCCAAAACGACTCCTTTCGGAATTTTTAATTTTAGGTGATCGCCGCTGGTTGCAGCGGTTTACAATACGAAAATTTTAGTTTATAAAACTGCCCACATTGGGGCAATAACCAGACATGGCAAATTAAAAAAATCGCGGCAAGCCGCGCATGCCTTTACGCCCGACTTGCTTCATCATCTTGCGCATCATCTCATATTGTTTGAGCAGGCGATTCAACTCCTGCACCGATGTGCCGCTGCCTTTGGCAATGCGCAAACGCCGGCTGCCGTTGATGATATTGGGCCGGCGGCGCTCATCCGGCGTCATCGAAAGAATCATTGCCTCAATGGCGACCAACCCTTTCTCATCGACCTCGGCATCCTGCGGAATCTGTCCGCCCAAGCCCGGAATCATGTTGATGATCTGGCTCAACGGCCCCATTTTTTTCAAACTCTGCAACTGCTCATAAAAATCTTCCAGCGAAAACTCGGCCTGGCGCAGTTTCTTTTCCAGTTCACGCGCTTTCTTCGCGTCAACCACTTGCTCCGCTTTCTCGACCAGCGTCAACACATCGCCCATGCCAAGAATACGCGAGGCCATGCGATCCGGATGAAACTTCTCCAGCGCGTCAGCTTTTTCGCCGGTGCCGATAAACTTGATCGGTTTTCCAGTGACGGTTTTAATCGAAAGCGCCGCGCCGCCGCGAGCATCGCCGTCCATCTTGGTCAACACGATGCCGGAGAAATCCAGCCGCTGCGCAAAGGCTTGCGCCGTATTCACCGCGTCTTGCCCGGTCATGCCGTCGGCGACAAACAGAATTTCATTCGGTTTCGTCGCCTGCTTGATTGCTTCCAACTCCTGCATCAACTCCTCGTTGACATGCAGACGTCCGGCAGTGTCGAGAATCACCGTGTCCAGCGTGCGTTGCCGGGCTGCGCCAATCGAGGCGCGACAAACTTCCAACGGCGTTGAATCAGGCTGCGAAAAAAATTCTGCTCCGGCAGCTTGCGAAACCACGCGCAATTGCTCCACCGCTGCCGGGCGTTGTAAATCCGCCGCAACAAGCAGCGCGCGGCGATTGCGGGTTTTCAAAAATCGCGCGAGCTTGCCGCAGAACGTCGTTTTCCCTGAACCCTGCAAGCCGATCACCATGATCACCGTCGGCGGCAGATTCGCTTCGCGCAACGGGTTGTCAGTGCCACCCAACAACTGCACCAATTCATCATAAATAATCTTGATGACTTGTTGTCCGGGCGTAATGCTTTGCAGAACTTCCGCGCCCACCGCCTTCTGCTCGACGGCGGTGATGAACTCTTTCGCCACTTTGAAATTAACATCGGCTTCCAACAACACCCGCCGGACTTCGCGCATTGTTTCGGCGATGTTTTCCGAAGTCAGCTTGCCGTGCCCCTTCAGCTTCCGAAAGATGTTTTCAAATCGGCCAGTAAGTTCTTGAAACATATCTACGCAACAAAACAGGCGGCACCCGCAGGGCCAGTCGCCTGTTGAAAGATTCGTGTGATGACTTAATGCGACAGACAAAAAATTATCCGCGCGCGGCGGATTGCTTTCTCGGGCAAATTTTTATCTTTGCGGCCAAGAAAATAAATTTAGCAAAATTTTTGCCAGTATGCAAGCTAAAAGTTTACCATACCACGACTTATTTGAGATTTACGACTTCGCGCTGGGCCGCCGAATCCAGCATCGCCCAAACGACTTGCTGATCGGTGAAACATTGTTCAGCCGTGCTTGGAAATGTTTTTTTATGGCGAACGGCGTCATAAAAAGCCACCCATTCATTATAAAAGCCATTGTCAAAATTCGGGTAGCGCCGAACTTGCGGAGTTGCGTCCAAATTCGGATTAAACCAACTCAACTCGCCGTGGGTGATCTCGAGGCTGCCGGCAGAGCCGAAGAGCCGCACGCGTGTCAAATGTTGCGGCGCTTTCGCCGTGTACGTCGCCGCATATTGTCCAATGGCGCCGTTGGCAAATTCGAGCGTGGCGACGATATTATCTTCCGCCCGAATCACCGGGTGAATGTTTTTTGTAAAGGCCTGCACCGCGCGAATCTCGCCACCGAGCAGCCGCAGCACCGCCGCGTGATGCACGCCGGCATCACTGACAAAACCGCCGCGATGCGCCGGCACTTGCCGCCACGGTGTCGCGCCATAACTTTTTGTGTGATTGACTTCGCCAGTCGCTTCGTATGAAATGAGAAAAACTTCGCCGATATTGCCGGCGGCAATTATCTTTTTGGCGTCATTAAAATCGTCGCGGTAATAATAATTTTCGCCGACCAGTAAAACCGGCGCGGCCTGTCGGGAAAAATCCCGCAACTGCTGCGCCTCGGCAAGCGTATGCGCCAACGGTTTTTCACAAAGCACAGGTTTGCCCGCCGTCAAACAATCTTGCACCACGGGCGCATTTTGGTCGATGGGCAACGCCACGAGAAGCGCTTCGAGATCGCGCCGCTCGAGAAGTTTACGATAATCGCTCTCAATCGCAACCGGTCCATTTTCTGCGCGTTCCATTTCCACCATCCGGGCAAACTCCCACGCTTTTTCCGGTGTGCGATTGCAAACGGCGACGATCTGAAATTTGTCGGGCATCTGGCGCAGTGCGGGCCAATGCAAATTTTTAGTGGCGAGGCCGCAGCCAATCACACCGAGATGAATAGGGGGCATAATAAAAAGATAAAATTTAAAATGAAGATCGAACGACAGCTTTTAAATTAACACGAAGGCACCAAGCCCGCCCTGCCAAAGCCATGGCGGGCCAGGGAAAAACTTTCCGATATGGCCTTCTTTCGTGCGTTCGTGTCTTGGTGATTACAAAACTGCTAACGCTCAAACAATCGCCGCGGCGGAATTATTCTAGCTTTGCGTGCGTACCTTTTCTCATTTTTCATTCACCAAGATCGCGGCAAAACTGCAGCAACAACCGCACGCCGTAGCCGCTGCCGCCCTTCGGCACCAACGGTTTGTCTTCGCGCGGATGCGCCATCGCGGCAATGTCAAGATGCGCCCATTTACAACCCTCGGCGAACGTCGCGAGAAACGCCGCGCCTTTACTCGCTCCGCCGCCACTCGGTTTCGAAGCGATGTTGCGAATATCAGCGACCTCGCTTTTCATGTATTCAAAAAATTCCGGAAACAGCGGTAACTCCCACACGCGCTCGCTGGTGCGCTCCGCCGCATTTTTAAGGCGCGCGGTTAAATCGGCGTCATTGCTAAACAAGCCGGCCGCGGTTTCGCCGAGAACGGTGTAAATCGCGCCAGTGAGCGTCGCGAGATCAATAATCGCGCGCGGCTTGAAACGTTGCGCATACGCCAGCGCGTCCGCGAGAATCAACCGGCCTTCAGCGTCGGTATCAGCCACCTCAATCGTTTTGCCGTTGCACGTGCGCACGATATCGCCGGGGCGCTGTGCCGAACCACTCGGCATATTTTCCGCCATCGGCAGCAGCCCGATCACATGCAAAGGCGCTTGCAATTGCGCCAATGCGCTGATCGTAGCCAACACCACCGCGGCGCCGGACATGTCGTGTTTCATCAAATCCATGTTGTCCGCGGATTTGATCGAAATGCCGCCGGTATCGAACGTAATGCCTTTGCCGACAAGCACCAACGGCGAGCTTGCGGCGCGCGCATGATTCTGCGGTTTGTATTCGAGCACGACGAAACGCGGCGGATTCACGCTGCCCTGCCCGACACCCAGCAATGCGCCCATGCCCAACTCCCGAATGCTCATCTCGTCATGAGCCGTGCAAGAGAGGTTCAACGCGGCGGCTTGCTCGGCGGCAATCGCCGCGAGCCGGGCCGGCGGCAAATCATTAGACGGGGTGTTCTGCAGATCGCGCGCGAAACAACTCCATTTGCCGATAATTTCTCCGATCCGCCCGCCTTCGCGAGCTTCGACAATGTGCCGTTCATCGTCGATCAACAATGCAATTTTCAGCAACAGCTTTTCTTTGTCGGGAATCGTCGATTTGTATTTTTGAAACCGGTAATTGGCCAGCCACAAGGCCTCGGCGGCATACTGCGCCGCGAGTCGATAACCAAACTTTTCAACGACACGTTCATCGAGTGCGAGTTGCAATTCAGCGGTTGCCAACTTGCGGGCGGCTTGCACGGCGTGGCCAATTGCGTTTTGAAAATTTTGCCGCGCTTCGTTTTCTTTAATTTGGTTATTCCACTCCCCCAGCCCGACGAGCAACAGCCGCTCGGCGCCTTCAGGAGGATAAAGCCAAATGGTCTCTTCTAATTTTCCCGAAAAATCCTTTTGGCGGTAGACCCGTGCAATAACCGCAGAATAAGGTGACGGTAAAGTTGAAAGCGTTGCTTCTTGCGGCAGAAATAACGCTAATGTCGAATTTTTCGCGGTCGCCAATTGCGCAGCGCGAATTTGAATTTCCATTGTTGCCTCGCACGTTGTGGGTTCAAAGGTGCCAATGCTTTTGCCGATCCTCGTTAAATTGTGTAGCAGCCCCGATTCTCAATAAATTTGTAATAACTGGCTGCTCGCCTCCGAATTAAATTTTCCAATACCGTGATTTTCTAAAAACGACTGCGGAGACTGCCTACATTTGCCTTCCTGACGTGCTAACCCCTCCTCCTCAAAAACATACAAAATCTAAAATTCATTGCCAATAAAAAAATTTTGCCGTACTAAACGATCCCCCAAAATGGGCCGGTAGAGAACCTGAGCGCATTCGAGCGGGAAAACTCAACTTGACTTTTAGGCTGATTTTTCATATACTTTTGATCACGTGTGCGCATCAATTTTAAGCCGGATGGTCAAAAACTGCCATTGCACTCGAGCCTTAATTTCTAATTTTTACATTTTAGATTTTACGTTTGAATATGCCCCGCGAGTTCAAAAATTATATTGACGGTCAATGGTGCGACGCGAAGAGCGGCAAGCGTTTTGAGAATCGCAACCCGGCCCAGTGGGAAGAACTCATCGGCACGTTTCCAGATTCCAACGCCGAAGATGTTGACCGGGCTGTGCAATCGGCAGCGGCAGCTTATGACGCTTGGCGCCTCACCCCGGCGCCGAAACGCGGCGACCTCATCAAACGCGCGGGCGATTTGCTCGTCAAACACAAAGAAGACCTCGCCCGTGAAATGACGCGCGAGATGGGCAAGGTTCTGCTCGAGACGCGCGGCGATGTGCAGGAAGGCATCGACACCGCGTACTACGCCGCAACTGAAGGCCGTCGATTGTTTGGCCACACGGCGCCTTCAGAATTGCCGGATAAATTCAACATGTCGATTCGCCAGCCGCTGGGTGTGGCCGGCATCATTTCGCCGTGGAATTTTCCGCTGGCGATTCCAACATGGAAAATTTTTCCGGCGCTGGTTTGCGGCAATACCGTCGTTTTCAAACCGGCAGAAGATACGCCCGCCACCGCCGCGCGCTTTGTCGAAATTTTGTTGGAAGCCGGTTTGCCGGAAAAAGTGATTCAACTGGTTAACGGTTTTGGCCCGTCTGCGGGAATGCCGCTGGTCGAGCATCCGCAGGTGAGACTGATTTCATTCACCGGTTCGACACCAGTTGGTAAATTGATTGCAGCTACGGCTTCACGCGATTTGAAGCGCGTTTCTCTCGAACTTGGCGGCAAAAATGCGCAGATCGTCATGCCCGATGCGGATTTGGATTTGGCGCTCGAAGGCGTCTTGTGGGGCGCGTTTGGCACCGCGGGACAACGTTGCACCGCGACGAGCCGCTTGATTTTGCATGAAGCGATTCACGATCAGTTTCTCGCAATGTTGATCAAGCGTGTGGAAAAGCTTCGCCTCGGCAACGGGCTCGAACCGGCTTCAGACGTCGGTCCGGTCATTAACCAAAAACAGCTCGACAGAATTTTAAGCTACATCCAAATCGGCAAAAGTGAAGGCGCGAAATTGGAAACCGGAGGTGAGCGCTATACCGCTGGCGCGTGCAAAAACGGTTTCTTTATTCGCCCGACGATCTTCTCGAACGTCGCACCCGAAATGCGAATTGCCCGCGAAGAAATTTTCGGCCCGGTGCTGGCGGTAATCAAAATCAAAGCGCTCGACGAAGCGATTCGCGTGCTCAACAACACCAAATACGGCTTGAGTTCTTCCATTTATACCCGCGACGTGAACGCTGCCTTCAAAGCGATGCGCGACATCGAAGCCGGTATCACCTACATCAACGGCCCAACGATCGGCGCCGAAGCGCACATGCCTTTCGGCGGCGTCAAAGAAACCGGCAACGGCCATCGCGAGGGCGGTTGGCCGGTATTTGAATTTTTTACGGAGATCAAAACCGTTTTTGTCGATTATTCGGGCAAGTTGCAGAGGGCACAGATTGATAATCAGTAGCAAGGTATTGGCGGTTGGCTTTGGCTGGTAAACTTTACTTAGTGGCGACGCCGATTGGCAATTTGCAGGACATGACCTTTCGCGCGGTAGAAACACTGCGGCATGTCGATCTCATCGCCGCCGAAGACACGCGCCATGCGGCGATTCTACTGCGGCATTATGAGATTCACCAACCGGTGACGAGTTACCACGATTTCAATGAGCGCAAAGTCGCGCCGCAGCTTGTGGCGCAAATGTTAGAGGGCAAGAATATCGCGCTCATCACTGATGCCGGTTCGCCCGGCATTTCCGATCCCGGTTTTTTTCTCGTGCGCGCGGCGGTGGCAGAAAACATTATCGTCGAGTCGATTCCCGGGGCTTCGGCAGTGGTGGCGGCAGTGACGATTTCAGGATTGCCGTGCGACCGTTTCGTGTTCGAGGGGTTTCCGCCGGCAAAAAAAGGACGGCAAACTTTTTTTCAAAATTTGGCGGACGAACCGCGCACGATGGTGTTGTATGAAGCGCCGCAACGAACGCCGAGAACATTACAGGATATTTTAACCTACTGGGGTGATCGGCGTGTGGCGCTGGCGCGCGAGTTGTCGAAGATTCATGAGGAGGTGCGCCGCGGCAAGGTTTCGGAGATCCTCGCCGGTTTGCAGGAGCAAACCCTACGGGGCGAATGTGTGTTGGTCGTGGAAGGACGGCCCAAATCCAAAGCAACCGCTGAGTCTACCTCAAGCGCATAAATCTGGCGAGTTACTTTTTACGAATGCGGTCTTACGGGTTATTCAATTATGGAACGAACCTTGTCTCTCAAAGTCAACATTCTACCGGATGGCGTGAAAAATTGGTACCTCAACCTTATCACGCCGATTGTCAATTTTTTTATCACCCGCGCGGTCAATCCCAATCTCTTCACGACATTGGGATTTTTAGTGAGTATGATCAGCGCCGCGCTGTTTGTGATGGGTTATCCGCGCTGGGGTGGCGCGCTGGTGCTGCTCTCCGGCACGTTTGATATTATGGACGGCAAAGTTGCTCGCGCCACCAACCAGGTCACCAAATTCGGCGCGCTGTATGATTCGACGCTTGATCGCTACGCCGAAGTCGTGGTGTTTTTCGGGCTGGCCTATTTTTTTGATCGCGGGCACATCGATTTTCTTAAAGAGTTGGATTCGCGCTGGCGCATGGTCGCGGTCATCGCTGTCTCGGTGGCGCTGGGCGGCTCGATGATGGTGAGCTACGTCCGCGCGCGCGCGGAAGGCTTGGGCTTGCAATGCAAAGTTGGCATCATGCAACGCCCCGAGCGCATTGTGCTGCTTGGCCTTGGTGCATTGATTCATGAAATCGTGTTGTTGATCGCCGTTGGGCTTATTGCCGTGCTGTCAAATTTTACGGCGTTTCAACGTTTGGTGCACGTGCGCAATGAAGAGCGGCGCTTGCTCAGCACGCCTTAGTTTTAAAGGCAAAACAATTTTGGGCAAAACGCTTTAAAAGTTATTGATAATTGTTTTGCCGGCAATCGTTTTGCCACATGCTCTTATAAATTTTTGAAAAAAATAAAACACTAACTTTATAACACTCTGTAGAGGGAGATGACAGTGACTAAAGCACCTATTGAAATCAAAGCCCCGCAAGGGAAGCTTGGCATTCTTATTCCCGGCATGGGCGCGGTAACGAGCACATTTATCGCCGGCGTCGAAGCCGTCAAGCGCGGCATCTCGCAGCCCATCGGCTCGCTCACGCAAATGGGCCGGATTCGTTTGGGCAAGCGCACCGACAAACGCTCGCCGCTGATCAAAGATTTTGTGCCGCTCGCGACTTTAAACGATCTCGTGTTCGGCGGCTGGGATATTTTTGAAGACGACTGCTATGCGGCGGCGATGAAAGCCGGCGTGTTGGAGCCGCGCCTGTTGGAGCAGGTGAAAGAGCCGATGCAGGCGATCAAACCGTGGAAAGCGGTGTTCGATCAAAACTATGTGAAGCGCCTCAATGGGCCGAACGTGAAAAGCGGCAAAACGAAGATGGATCTCGCGCAGATGGTGCGCGAGGACATGCAGAATTTCAAGCAAAAGAATAATCTTTCCCGCATGGTAATGATCTGGTGCGGCAGCACGGAAATTTTCATGCCGCCGAACGACCCCGCCTACAACACCGTCGAGTCGTTTGAAAAAGCTCTGCGCGAAAACAATCCAGCAATTGCGCCGAGCATGATTTACGCCTACGCCGCGCTCCAGGAAGGCATTCCCTTCGCCAATGGCGCGCCCAATCTCACCACGGACATTCCGGCGATGCTCGAACTCGCCAAGCGAAACGGCTCGCCGCTCACCGGCAAAGATTACAAAACCGGCCAAACGTGGATGAAAACCGTGGTGGCGCCCGGCCTCAAAGCGCGCATGCTTGGTCTGGCGGGATGGTATTCCACCAATATTCTCGGCAACCGTGATGGTGAAGTGTTGGACGATCCCGAATCGTTCCGCACCAAAGAAGAGAGCAAGCTGTCCGTGCTCGATTACATTTTGCAGCCGGAGTTGTATCCGGACTTGTATAAAGAATATTATCACAAAGTGCGCATCAATTATTATCCGCCGCGCGGTGATAATAAAGAAGGCTGGGACAACATTGACATCTTCGGCTGGCTCGGCTATCCGATGCAGATCAAGATAGATTTTCTCTGCCGTGACAGCATTCTCGCCGCGCCCATCGTGCTGGACGTGGTGCTGCTGCTCGATCTCGCGCAACGCAGCGGGATGAAGGGCATTCAGGAATGGCTCTCGTTTTATTTCAAAAGCCCGATGACGGCGGCAGAGCTGTATCCCGAGCACGATCTGTTCATTCAACTAATGAAATTGAAAAACACCTTGCGCCATCTCCGTGGAGAGGA
>CAYUVM010000137.1:0-9253 GCA_964447935.1 uncultured Cytophagia bacterium
TTTCCGCGCTGATGAGTCCATACATTTTAGTTGGCTTCATGGGCAGCGGCATTACCCTCAGCCAAATCACCGGCGGCCAAATTCCGGTGTGGGTCGGCGGGTTGATCGTGTGCGTGGTAACGCTCGCGTATGTGACGTACGGCGGTATGCGCGGCACGGTGTGGGTCAACACGTTTCAAGTTTTGATCTTCATGACGTTCGGCCTTGCGGCTTTCATTGTGGTCTTTCAAAAAATGGGCGGCGTTGAAAACGGCATGAGGATGGTGGCGGAAAAACATCCCGAATTGCTTATTCGCGGCGACAAAATCAAGCCGCTGCAGCTTCTCAGTTACACGTGCATTCCATTGTCGGTTGGCATGTTTCCGCACATGTTTCTGCACTGGTTGACCGCCAAGCGCGCGAGCACGTTTCGTTACACACTGGTGTTTTATCCGCTGTGCATTGCGCTCGTCTGGATACCGAGTGTGCTGCTCGGCGTGCTGGGCAGCGTTGATTTTACGCTCAAAGGGCCGGAGGCTAATTCGATTCTTGCGAAGATGATCGAGTTGCATGCGCCCGGCGTGCTGGCCGGCTTTTTAGCGGCAGGTGTGCTCTCGGCGATTATGAATTCCATGGACTCGCAAACGCTCGCGCTCGGCACGATGTTCACACAAGACATTGTGCGGCATTACGGTTTTCACGACAAGATGAGCGAGAAACAACAAGTCCTGTTTGGACGATTGTTTATGGTGGCAATTATTGCGGTCACTTACATTCTTTCGCTTTTTGTTAATCGCAGCATTTTTCGCATTAGCGTGTGGACGTTTACCGGCTTTGCGGCAATGTTTCCCGTTGTGGTGGCCGCCGTTTTTTGGAAACGCAGCACGAAATACGGCGCGTATGCCTCCATTCTCAGCGTCGTGGTTTTATGGCTTTACTTTTTTCTCAATGGCTCGGAAACCATCGGCGATGCCGGCCTCATGCCGGTCGCCGTCATTCTGATGGTGTCCGCCGCAGCAATGGTGATCGGCTCGTTGCTGACTAAGCCGCCCGCGCCCGCAACGCTGGAAAAATTTTTTCCAACGGAGGCTTCAGGCGCGTCGGATAAAATGACAACAGGGCGGGCGAAGGTTCGTGTTTAGTTTTCAAAAACCCAAAAACCTTGCGTATGAAAAAAACGCCGCTGTTTGAAAATCAGACCAAACGTAGTTTGAAGCCTCTTGTGGGCGAGCAAATTTACGCCAGTTGGCTTGAAATGCTCAAGCAACTCGTGCCACAAGGCCGCACGCATCGTCTGGCCGTGGTGATTGCGGGAATGTTGCAGTATGCCAGGCAGGTTGCTTCCAAGAAATCCAGAAATAAGTATGAAGATGGTTCCGTCGAATCATCCTTATTAACAGTCGGCGAGTCTGACGATTATCAAGAAATGACCTCAGAACTTGACGATATTATTACGCAGTTATTCGACGATGCCCAAGTTCTTTATGCGCGCACCAATTACCGCGGTGATGAATACAGCATTATCGACAGCGCTGTGATGGAATTTATTCACTGGTTTGATATGCCGTGGGAATAAGAAATCGTTTTATGGTGTCAATTCACAGGTCAGAAATATCGCGGGAGTAAAGGCATAACTTGATGTGAGTGAAAATAAATGTCCTTTCAACTTCCCGACATGTGCCCCGATTGCGGTGAAGCGGTTAACGTTAGCAACCTCAGTCGCCATGTTGAGCACGAAATCACGCGCCGTGAGTTTTTACAAAAAGTTGGAAAAGTTGCCGCTGGTGCTGCGGCATTGCCGATGATTTCTTCTGTCGCGCCGTTGCTTAAGCGGGAAACGAACGAGTCTGCTGAAACCCTTGTCAAACGCCTGCGCGATAGCCTCTCGGAGCCACAGAAAAGAGCCATTCTTCTGCCGTGGGCTGATTCGCGCCGTTTGCAAGTCAACAACAACTGGCGCGTGGTGCCGCAGCAGATCGATGAGTTTTATTCGCGTGAGCAACAGCATCTCATTCAAGAAATTTTAAAAGCCGTCACCAGCGAAGAAGGCTACGAAAAAATTTTGCGGGCGATGCAGGACGACATGGACGGCCTCGGAAATTACTCTGCCTGTTTATTCGGCGATGGCGGCGAGAAATTGGCCTTCATGCTCACCGGACGCCATCAAACCATCCGTGCGGATGGTGGCGCCGAGCAGAACGCCATATTCGGCGGCCCGATTTTCTACGGCCATGCTGTCACATTCTACGAAAAACCGGATCACCCCGGTAATGTTTGGTGGCATCAGGCGCGGCTCGCGAGCAAAGTTTATCAAGCGTTGGATGGCAAACAACAGCAGCAAGCGCTGGTCCGACGCGACTCTCCGGATGATAGCCCGGCGACGATTCAACTGCAAGGGGATAAAGGGAAGTTTTCCGGTATCCCAATCAGTGAACTCTCTCGCGATCAAAAAGAGTTGGTTGAAGCCTCGATGCGCTCGTTGTTGGCGCCGTATCGAAAATCCGATGCTGATCTTGTCATGACTTCGCTTAAAATTAACGGTGGCTTCGATAAGCTGCATCTTAGCTTCTATCAAGACGGCGATTTACCGGACAAAGACGGCATCTGGGATCGCTGGAAGCTCGAAGGCCCGTCGTTCGTTTGGTATTTTCGCGGCTCGCCGCACGTGCATACGTGGATCAATATTACGGGTATTTAGAAAAAAAATTGCCAAAGGAAACACCATGTTTCGTGGAAGAAAATTCCTGTGGCGGCTTACGATCGGCTCAATCTTTTGTCTCTGTCTTTTCCAATTAATCGGCTGCAACAAATCTCCTACCGAGCCGTCCCGAGAGCCGGTCGATTTATCAGCAGCGCTGCAGACGGCCTCACCGGAGTCGCAACGAATCGACGCCTCGCAACTCGCAGCCGCTTTTAGTCAAGCCCGACAAACCGGTGGTTTGCGAAGCCTGTTGGTGGTCAGGAATGGAAGACTGGTTGCCGAAGAATATTACGGCAACTACGACGTGACGCGATTGAACCACGTCCGCTCAGTTACCAAAAGCGTTATTTCGGCGTTGATCGGCATTGCCATTGACAAAGGTTTTATCAAGAGTGTAGATCAAACTCTCGCAGATTATCCCATGCCCATGACCGGCAGTCTCGATCAGCAAAAGCGCCAAATTTCCATCCGGCATCTGCTCACCATGACCAGCGGCCTGCAGTGGAATGAGGTCAGCGGCCCCGAGTATTCGACCTGGATCAGCTCCGGCGATCAGATCGAATATGTGCTACAGAAACCTTTCGTTGCCACGCCAGGCCAACAGTTCAATTACAATTCCGGCGCCGTTCATCTTCTTTCTGTGGTGTTGACGAAAGCCACCGGCATGAATACCCTCGCTTTTGCCGACGCGCATCTGTTTGGCCCTTTGGGAATCACAGAAAAACGCTGGCAGCAAGTGAGTGGAGGATATTACAATGGCGGAGCCGGATTGGAACTTCTTGCCCGCGACATGGTAAAGCTGGGATTGCTCGTCCTGCAAAACGGTTTTTCCGGAAAGCAGCCAATCATTCCAGAAAGTTGGGTTGCACAATCGACGCAGACACAGCAAAGACTGGGCTTCGCATACAGCGCCATGAATAATGTCAATTACGGTTATCTGTGGTGGCTCGATTCGGACCAGAGCCATCCGGCTTTTCTGGCTTGGGGTTATGGCGGGCAATTTGTTTACTGCGTTCCTGCTTTTAACCTGGTGATAGTCACCACTTCACAATGGCAACTGTCTGCTACGGACGCCGATCAGCAAGAAATCGCGAATCTGAATTTGATCATCAATCACGTTATTAAGTCGGTTAAATCGTAACATGAAAATCGCCTACATCGCTGCTGGCGCCGCCAACATGTACTGCGGCAGTTGCATTCACGACAACGCGCTGGCTGCCGCTCTCATTAAAAAAGGCCACGAAGTGGCGTTGATTCCAACTTACACACCTTTGCGCACGGATGAAGCCAACGTCACGCTCGATCAGGTTTTTTATGGCGGCATCAATGTTTATTTGGAGCAGAAGTTTTCGTTTTTTCGCCACACACCGTGGCTGTTGGACAAACTTTTCAATAGCCGTGCGCTGTTGAATTTAGCCTCGCGTTTTAGCGCGTCCACCGACGCCAAGGATTTGGGCGCCCTCACCGTCTCGGTTCTGCAAGGCGAAGAAGGCCGCCAGAAAAAAGAATTGGCGAAATTGATCCAATGGCTGCAAGAATCCTATCGCCCCGAGATCGTGCAACTAACCAATTCCATGTTTTTGGGAATGGCGCGCGAGATCAAAAAAGCGTTGGGCGTCCCCCTGCTATGCGCGGTGCAAGGCGAAGATATATTTCTCAGCGAACTCGTCGAGCCTTACAAATCGCAAGCACGCCGATTGATGCGCGAGCGTGCGAAGGATGTGGACGGCTTTATCGCGACTAGCCAGTATTACGCTGATTTCATGGCGGATTTTCTGCAAGTTCCCACTGACAAAATGCACGTCGTGCGGCTCGGCATCAATCTGCAGGGACATGGCGTTCAGCAAAATCTCAACGGCAACACGAAATTCGTCATCGGCTATTTGGCGCGCATCTGTCCGGAAAAGGGTTTGCATTTGCTCGTCGAAGCCTTTCACCAGCTCACGCAGAAGCTGAATAAAAATGCCATCCAGCTTAAAGTCGCGGGTTATCTCGGCGAAAGAGATCGCCGATATTTTGAGAACATCGTCAAGCAAATCGACGCATTGGGTTTGAATGATGCTTTCCAATATTATGGCGAAGTCACGCGCCATGAAAAAATTAATTTTCTAAATAGCCTTCATGTCCTCTCCGTGCCCACGACTTACAAAGAGCCGAAAGGGCTTTCTATTTTGGAGGCGCTCGCCAACGGCGTGCCGGTGGTTCAGCCGAGGCACGGCACATTTCCGGAGTTGCTTTTGTCAACCGGCGGCGGTATCTTGGTAGAACCCAATTCGTCCAAAGCCATTGCCGAAGGAATCGAGAAATTGATGCTCGACGCCGAATTGCGAAAGCAATTGGGACAAAAAGGAAAATCAGCGGTGCAGCAATTGTTTAACGATGAAGTGATGGCAGAGGCGACGATTGAAGTTTATCAAAAATATTTAGCTCGTAGTGATGCCTTTAGGCATTCACTGCCCGCCATGACCAACGCCTAAAGGCGTCACTATGAACCTTTTTCAAACGGAGAATTTAATGCCCGACACCAACGCTTCACAATCCAGCATGACGTGGTTAATTTTCGCATTAATGACGGTTGTCTCATGGGGACTCTACGGCGTTTTCCTGCACTCCGGCCAGATGGGAATGAGCGACCCTGTGAATGGCAGGTACAAAGCCTTTCTCTTCGTCGGCATCGCATATTTAATCACCGCCGTTGTCGGCCCAGCGATTATGCTGATCGCAAATGGCGCAACGTGGAGCATGCCCGCGAAAGGCATGGGCTGGTCACTGTTGGCGGGAACCGTTGGCGCGTTGGGCGCGTTTTGCGTGCTGCTCGCCTTTGGCGCGAAAGGCACACCGAACGTGGTGATGTCCATCGTCTTTGCCGGCGCGCCGATTGTGAATGCGATCGTTGCATTGGCGCTGCACCCGCCGGCGGGAGGCTTCGGCGCGACGCGCTGGCAGTTTATCGCGGGAATTTTGCTGGCTGCATTGGGAGGATTTCTTGTGACGAAATATAAACCGTAACACGACAACTGATTTTATTTTAAATTTAAAATTGTAAATTCTTAATTTAAGATGCCTCACGAATTTAACACCCAGCGCCGCATCGAATTTGCCGATACCGATATGGCAGGCATCGTACATTTTGCCCGCTTTTTTGTTTTCATGGAAACTGCCGAGCATGAATTTCTTCGTTCGTTGGGAACCAGCGTTGCGGCGAAGCTTGATCATCTACAACTTGGCTGGCCGCGCTTGGCCGCTTCTTGCGAGTATTTAAGCCCGGCGAAATTTGAAGAGGTGTTGGATATTCGCGTCGCGGTCGCGCGCAAAGGCAACAAGTCGATGACGTATCAATTCGAATTTCACCGTGGTGAGGTGATTATCGCGCGCGGACAGATGAGTTCCGTATGTTGCGTCGTTGGCGCGGAAGGAAAATTGAAGTCGATTCCAATTCCAGATTTTCTCACGGAACAAATTCAGGAAGCGCCGGAATCCAAAAAAACAAATGAAAGCCGTTGAACCGATCATTGCCGTTGACCTTTTTTCGCCACTGCACACGGAGTTGCTGGCTTTGCTAAAAAGCCTTTCCGATGCAGATTGGAATAAGCCGACAGCAGCTCGCGCTTGGCGGGTAAAAGACATCGCGGCGCATCTGCTCGACGGCAATATTCGACGCTTGTCGTTTCAACGAGACCACACGCCGTTGCCGCAGCCGCCGTTTCAAATCGAGAATTACGAAACGCTCGTTGATTTTCTCAATCAATTAAATGCAGAATGGGTGAAAGCCGCGCAAAGAATCAGTCCAAAGCTTTTGGTTGAATTTTTGAATGTAACCGGCGCGCAGGTTGCGCAGCTTTTTAAAGCGCTCGATCCATTTGCGCCCGCCATGTTTGCGGTGGCTTGGGCAGGCCAAGAAAAATCTCCGAACTGGTTCGATATCGCGCGCGAATACACAGAGCAATGGCATCACCAGCAACAAATCCGCGAGGCCATTGGCGCGCCCGGCCTCGTCAGCCGCAAATGGCTCAATCCAGTCCTCGACACGTTTCTTCGGGGATTGCCGCATGCTTATCGCGCCAGCGAAAGCTGCGACGGCACAAAGATTAAATTTATTGTCACTGGCGAGGCCGGCGGGGAATGGGCGCTTTCACGAGAAAACCAGAAGTGGGAGCTTTATTCCGGCAATGCTCCGGATGCCGCATGTCAGGTACGTCTGCATCAAGACACTGCATGGCGATTGATGACCAATGGACTAAGCGCGGCAGACGTTTGGGATCGTGTTGAGATCACCGGTGAGAGAAAACTGGGAATGCCAATTTTGAAAATGCGGGCCGTCATGGTATAAACAATATTTCTTATTCAGCATGCACACAGAGAAATCAATCGCACTGCAACTTACCCAAGTAAGCAAATATTTTGAAATCGCAACGCGCCGCGTGGAAGTTTTGCGCGACGTCGCATTTGCCATGAACGGCGGCGAGGCGCTCACGATTATGGGGCCGTCGGGTTCTGGCAAAAGCACGCTACTGCATTTGATCGGCACATTAGATGCGCCTTCTGCAGGCACGATTGAAATCAATCACCAAGCGCCGTTCACTTTGCCCGAGCCAGAGCTGGCGAAATTTCGGAATCAAAAGATTGGTTTCATTTTTCAGGATCATCATCTCCTGCCGCAATTCTCTGTGTTGGAAAATGTGTTGGTCCCGACCTGGGCTTTCAAAAGCAATCATAACGACGCCCTCAAACGCGCGCACGAATTACTGGAACGCGTCGGGTTGTCGCATCGTCTCGAGCATCGCCCGGCCGAGCTTTCCGGCGGCGAACGCCAGCGCGTGGCAATTGCGCGGGCATTGATCAACCGGCCGAGCCTGTTGCTCTGCGATGAGCCGACCGGTGATCTCGATCAGAACACGGCCAATTCGGTGGCTGCACTTTTGCTGGAATTGCATCGCGCCGAAAACAACATTCTGATCGTGGTGACGCACAGTTTGGAATTGGCCGCACGCTTTAATCGCCGATTCGAATTACGCGAGGGGCGATGCGTCGAAGTCTGATTCATTATTGGCGCCTCAATCTCGCCGTCATTCTCGGCGCTGCGATTGCCACCGCCGTGTTAACCGGCGCGCTGCTGGTCGGCGATTCCGTGCGCGGCAGCCTGCGGCAGTTGACGCTGGAACGGCTCGGCCAAATTGATGAGGCGCTTGTCTCCAATCTTTTTTTTCGGCAGGAGTTGGCCGAGGAGCTCACTGCGGCGCCCGGATTCAAAGAAAATTTTTCTACCGCCGTTCCGGCAATCATGCTTTCGGGAAGCGCGGTTCATCCCACCACAAAAGCGCGCGCTTCCAATATCAATTTACTCGGCATTGATCAACAATTTACGGCATTGTTTGAACCCGATTCTTCGCATACATGGAACGAATTTTTCGCCAAGAACACCGGACAGGGCTTTCCAGCGCTTGTCCTCAATGAAGCTTTGCAAAAGGAGTTGGGCGCAAATGTTGGCGATTATGTTCTGCTCTTCGTTCAACAACAAACTGAAATCCCTCGCGCCAGCTTGCTGGGCCGCCGTGAAACTTCCGATCTCGTCAAAACCATTCGCTGCAAATTAACGCACGTTATTCCAAATCACGGTGTTGGCAGATTTGGCTTGCGGCCTCATCAGACGCAGCCGTTGAATGCGTATGTTGGTCTTGCCAATTTGCAGAAAGCTTTGGCGCAGCCGCAGCGCGTCAACGCCCTTCTTGTCTCGCACCGCAACACCGCAGCGCTGAACGCGCCGGATAGCGCCCTGCAAAATATTTTACCGGGAAGTTTGCAATTGGACGACCTCGGCATTCGAATGCGCCTGAACAAAAATTTTACGACGATCGAAAGCGCTGAAATTATTCTTAACCCAGCGATCGTCAATGCGGTTCATGCGGCGAGTGCGGAATTGCATGCTTCGGTGCAGCCGGTTTTAACTTACCTCGCCAATCGGATCGAATGCAATGGCCGGGTGTTGCCCTATTCGACGATTTCGGCAACACGCCCGCCGGTGCCAAAAGCATTTGGCGAGTTTAATTTGACCAACAATTTTCCAGTAACGCGATTGGCCGCAGACGAAATCCTGTTGAATCAGTGGGCTGCACAACAGCTCGAGGCACAACTTGGCGATACGGTGAAAATCACTTATTACGCCGTTGGTGCCCGCGAGCAACTGGGGACGAAAAGTTTTTCGTTTCGTGTTGCCGGTATCACGGCGATGACGGGTTGGGGAGCGGACTCTTCGCTCACGCCGGAATTTCCGGGCATTCACGCGGCAAACGATATGCAGGCATGGAACCCACCGTCTCCAGTTGACTTGAATTGGATTCGTCCGGCCGATTAAGCGTATTGGGACCAATATCGCGCGACGCCGAAAGCTTTTATCGCGTTGGAAACCGGCCAACAATTGTGGAACAGCCGTTTTGGCAATTTGACCTCGCTGCGCGTAGCGAATAACGGTGAAAATTTTCAAGAGAAATTGCAAACAAGTTTGCAGGCGAAGATAAAACCTGAGCACATGCGTTTCGTTTTTCATCAGGTGAAACATCAGGGCCTAGCCGCGGC
>CAYUVM010000138.1:0-9223 GCA_964447935.1 uncultured Cytophagia bacterium
TCGTGGACGTGTTCTGGGATCACCCGCTGCCTTTTGTCATGCTCGTGCATCATCGTCATCGCGAGGGCATGATCGACATGTTCGCTGGCCGCATTTTCAACGACGATATCGTGGACTCCCCGGCGTTGCATGCCATGCGGATGTGCAAATACAAACCGGTGATGATGGACAAAAGCTGCTGTGCGAATGAGGCCGCCGCGCCGAAAATGGCCGTTGCAATGAGTTGATGCGCAACGCCCGAAGATGGCCCATTGCCGGTGAATTGGCTGCCCGGCGGACTGGTCAACAAACAAACCTCAATGCGATTGGCCAAAATCGCAACTGTTTTTGAAAGATGTGTCTTATGCGCAAGAATATTCTGGTTTACAGTGTTTTGCTCGTCGTCTTTGGACTCGGGATTGCCGTTATTATGGAGTTCGGTTCGCGCTTGTATTCGGGGCAGAAGGTCCCATTTAAAAGAATTGTGCCCTCGCAAACAATGCCACCGACATTGCAAACACAAGAACCGGCAGTTGCCGGGAAAAGCTTGGGTATGGGTTTATTCGATAATCTCCATCACCCGCTGAGTATTTTGCTCTTGCAAGTCATCTTGATTATCATGGCCGCAAGAATATTCGGCCATCTCTTTCAAAAGATTGGGCAGCCGGCCGTGATCGGAGAAATGGTCGCGGGGATTCTTCTCGGCCCCTCGCTTTTGGGAATGCTGGCACCTGGAGTCGAAGCGTTTCTTTTTCCCGCTTCATCCATGGACGCGCTAAAGCTGCTCAGCCAGATCGGCGTGATCCTTTTTATGTTCGTCGTCGGGATCGAATTGAATTTGCAATATCTTCGCCAGAAAGCTCATGCCGCAGTGTTGGTGAGTCATGTCAGCATCATCGTGCCATTTTTTCTGGGTGGCACCTTCGCACTTTTCGCCTATCGTTCTCTGGCTGATTCGAATGTCTCCTTCACTGCGTTTGCTTTGTTCATCGGAATTGCCATGAGTGTCACCGCCTTTCCGGTGCTGGCTCGCATCATCGAGGAGCGCGGCCTGTCCAAATCGTATCTCGGCAGCACGGCCATCGCCTGCGCGGCCGTGGATGACGTGACGGCCTGGTGCATTCTGGCAATAGTCGTTGCTATCGCCAAAGCCACGGGATATAGCGGCGCATTGCTGACGATTTCTCTCGCGCTGGTTTTTATCGGCATCATGCTTTTTTTAATCAAACCGCTGGCGAGCCGCCTGATGGATACAAATGATGGAAATGTCACTCAGAGCAAAGGTTTGGTGGCAGGCGTTTTGACTTTTGTCTGCGCCTCGGCGTTATTCACGGAAGTGATCGGCATTCACGCGCTGTTCGGCGCTTTTCTCGCCGGTGTGGTTATGCCGCAGCATGCGAGTTTGCGTGTATTTCTTAAAGAACGCCTCGAAACGTTCAGCTCGGTTTTTTTGTTGCCGCTCTTTTTTGCCTTTACCGGCCTGCGCACGCAGATCGGCCTGCTCAACGACTGGCAAAACTGGCTGATGTGCGCGGGCATTATTGCCATCGCCATCGCCGGAAAATTAGGGGCCAGCGCGCTGGCAGCTCGTTGGACGGGCATGAGTTGGTACGATTCGCTGGCGATCGGCGCGTTGATGAATACGCGCGGTTTGATGGAGTTGATCGTGCTCAACATCGGTTATGACATGGGCATTCTGTCGCCGCGAATTTTTGCCATGATGGTTATCATGGCGCTGGCGACAACGTTTATGACCGGGCCCCTGCTCGCGCTGATTGACCTGGTGAAGCGACGCGAGGCCGTGCGCAACCCGGCAACCAGTTTAGCGGCTTAATTTTTAAACGTGACACCGCACGGCAGTTTTTGTGTAAAACCGCTCGATAATACATCAATGAACTGAAGATTACACTTAAAGGGAGTCATTAATGCAATCATCAAATGGAGTGCAAGACGTCATCATCATCGGCGGCGGCCCGGCCGGCTCAACCGCGGCTTCCTTTTTGGCAATGAAAGGCCGCCGTGTCACTTTATTGGAAAAGGAAAAATTCCCGCGCGAACACGTCGGCGAATCGTTGCTGCCGTTTTGCTACAAAACCTTTGAAGCATTGGGTGTGCTGGATGAATTGAAACGCTACTTCGTCCGGAAGCCCACCGTCCGGTTTACGACGATTGATGGCACGCGCTCAACGAATTGGTGCTTCAACGATGTGATTAAAGATAAGAGTTTTCTTTCTTTTCAGGTGGATCGCAAGATTTTTGACATGATCCTGCTGGATAATTCCCGGCGGCACGGCGCGGATGTCCAAGAGCAGACCAAGGTCAATGACGTGCAGTTTGATACGGAACGCGATGTCGTCGTGGTTACGGCCACCGGCCCGGATGGCGAGCAACAGAAACACGAGGCGCGTTTTCTCATCGACGCCAGCGGGCGCAGCACGTTTATGGCGACGAAAAATAATTGGCGCGAATCCAACAAAGGCTTCGAGCGCACGGCGCTGTGGACGCATTTTATCGACGTGAAAAATATGATCGGCGGTTTGGAAGAAGGTTCTTCTTTGATCGTTTATCTCGGCGGGGAAAAACGCGGTTGGATTTGGGTGTTTCCTCTCGAACGCGACCGCATTACGGCTGGGGTCGTGATGGACAGCTTCTACCTCCGTGATCAAAAACGCGACTTGCTGGCCAAGGGCAGCCAAGATTGGCAGCACGATCTCTTCTTTCAAGAGTTGAAAGAATCGCCGTTCGTCAGCAAGATCATTGACGGTGCCAAGATGATGATGTCGGTGATCACCGAAGGCGATTATTCGTATAATTCGAATGTGAAGCACGGGGAACGTTTTGCGCTCATCGGCGACGCCACCCGTTTTATTGACCCAATTTTCTCCAGCGGAATTTTTCTGTCCACCAAAAGCGCTTGGTTGGTTGCAGATGCTCTTAATGAAATGTTCACCTCCGGTGACTTGAACAATAAGACCCCACTGTTGCGGGCCTACGAATACATTAACGGCGCCTATAATTTTGTCTACCGGTTGATTTCGCTGTTTTATAACCCGCATTCGATTTCCTTTGCCGATGCCGGGACATTTCTTCGCGAGCATCAAGAGCATGAAAACGCCATGGCTGCCGGACACTTCATCTTGTCCGGAGACTTTTTTGAAAATCACAAAAAGTATCACGAGTTTCTGGATATCCTCGCCGACCCCCGTCATTTTGAGATGTACCGGCAAAAGATTATTAACCGCCCGGCTTTTAATCGGGAATCCTGCAATTTAACAACTGAAGAACTCGCGATTATTTTTCCCGAAATTAACCTCCGCGAGGTCGAGCAATTACGCGGCTATGAATACGTTTGATCAAGTTCGGGATTGCCGGCTGGACATTGCCAGCCATAATACCAGAAGCGGATATTCCATAAATGCTTCGTGAAATTGAACACATACAATGAAATTCTCACAAGGAGCAAGCCTCATGAACGAAGTCATCATCATCGGCGGTGGACCGGCGGGCTCGACGCTGGGCAGCTATCTCTCCATGGCCGGCATCAAGAATACGATTGTCGATAGCGCCAATCATCCCCGGCCGCATGTCGGCGAGTCTCTGGTTACCAGCACGACGCGCGTTCTCAAAGAAATCGGTTTTTTAGAAACGATGGAGCGTGAGGGCTTCGTCAAAAAATACGGCGCGGCCTGGCATCCGCCGGAGAAGCGCGGCGAATTTGATATTGCATTTCGCGAATTTGCGCAACCCGGCATCGACCAGGATTACACCTATCACGTCGATCGCGGCAAGCTGGACATGCTGCTGTTGAAACACGCCGAGAAGCTTGGCTCTAAAGTTTATCAGGGCGTTCTCGCCAAGGAAGTCCTTTTTGAGGGCGGCTATGCCAAAGGCGTAAATTTTGAAATGGGCGGTCAGCAAATCACCATGCCCTGCAAGATGGTGGTCGATGCCAGCGGCCGCGGCACTTTCCTCGGCCGGCAATTAAATTTGAAAAAGAAGGATCCGATTTTCAACCAATATGCCGTGCATGCCTGGTTCAAAGACGTTGATCGCGGCACCACCGAGAGCGCGGATTACATTCACATTTATTTTTTGAAAGTCAATCGCGGCTGGATCTGGCAGATTCCGATCACCGATAAGATCACCTCGGTCGGTGTGGTGGCCGAGCGTGACGTGTTCAGAGATTCCAAGCTCGATCCCGACGGCTGGTTCAAATCGCTGCTCAATTCGACGCCGGAAATCGCCCGCGCCATGCAGAGTGCGCAACGCATTAACGAATTCAAGAGCGAGGGCGACTACAGTTATTGCCTGGACAAATTTTGCGGCAACGGCTTTTTGATGGTCGGCGATGCCGCGCGCTTTGTCGACCCGATTTTCTCCTCTGGCGTGAGCGTGGCCATGTACAGCGCCAAATACGCCTCGGAAAGAATACGCCTGGCCTTTGAAACCGGCGATTTCAGCGAAGAAATGTTCAAGCCGTACGAGACCAAGATCCGCGGCGGCGTCAATATTTGGTATGAGTTCATCCGGCTTTATTACAAGCTGCTGCCGTCGTTTACTTATTTCATCAGCCATAAGAATTATCGCGTGCAAGTCTTGCAACTGCTGCAAGGCGAAGTCTATGATCGCGCCGAGGTTGAGGTTCTTGATGAAATGAAAAAATTCATTCACACGGTGGAGAATTCTCCCGATAGCCACGTTTTCAAAAAGGCTCTGTCCGACGTGCCCATTAATTGACCGGCGCCTTCACTTTTCAACTATGGAATGAAACTATGAATCACGAACAACCGGATTTTGAAGTTGGCATCGTCGGCGGCGGGCCGGCGGGCTCGAGCATGGCCGCCTATCTTGCCAAAGCAGGCGTTAAATGCGTTGTCTTTGAAGGCGAGCTTTTTCCGCGCCCCCATGTCGGTGAATCTCTCGTGCCTTCATCGACGCGTGTTTTTAGAGAGCTTGATTTCCTCGAGCAAATGGAAGAGCATAAATTTCCGCACAAATACGGCGCCGTATGGACAGTGTCGACCAGTGCATTGACCGCCGATCACAAATGGGAAGGATTGGCGCCGGACTGCCAGGCCAACGTGCGTTTTGAGGAGCGCGAGCAGCCCGGTGTCCCGCAAAACTACACCTATCATGTAGATCGCGGGAAGTTCGATTTGCTGTTGCTGCAACATGCACAGAAGCTCGGTGCCACGGTTTACAACGGCGTGACCGTCAAGAATGTCGATATGAACGCCAACGGATTTGTGCAACTCAAAGTGGGCCTGGGCGCAAAAGAATTTCCCTTGAATGTGCGCATGATTGTTGACGCCAGCGGCCGCCGCACTTTTCTCGGCAACCAGTTGAAGCTCAAAATCAAAGATCCGGTATTCGATCAATACGCCATTCATACGTGGTTTCGCGATTTCGATCGCGGCACCTCGGAGAAGCAAGATTACATTTTTATTCATTTTTTGCCGATCAACAATAGCTGGGTTTGGCAAATCCCCATCACCAAATCGATCACCAGTCTCGGTGTGGTGACGCAGAAAAAGAATTTCCCCAAAGATAAAGTGTCGCGGGAGCAATTCTTTTGGGACTGCATTGCGTCACGGCCGGAGATTTTTAAACGCCTAAAAGAATCCAAGCAAATGCGCCCGTTCACCGAAGAAGGCGACTACAGCTATGCCATCAAGGAAATTTGCGGTGATCGCTTTGTGATGGTTGGCGATGCGGCGCGTTTCGTCGATCCGATTTTTTCCACCGGCGTCAGCATTGCGCTCAACAGTTCCAGGTTTGCCAGCCGTGATATTCTGACGGCATTAGAGACCGGAAATTTTGCCAAAGCGGCTTTCCGGAATTTTGAGACGACCATCCGGCGCGGCACGCGCAATTGGTATGAGTTCATTGCGGTTTATTATCGCCTGAATATCCTATTTACGGCGTTCATCAGCAATCCCCAATATCGCCTCGACGTGCTCAAGCTTTTACAAGGCGACGTTTACGATGAAGAGCAGCCCGAAGTTTTGCGGAAGATGCGGGAAATTATCGGCATCGTAGAAAGCAACAAGGATCATATTTGGCACAGCAAGCTGGGTTCGCTCACGGCAGATGTGCTCAAGTCGGCTTTTTGATTTAAAATGCACGTAGTCCCCGCCCCTTGCCCCGCCCTTCATTGTAGTATTGAAGGATGGCGGGGCTTGTGGGCGGCTGGTTGAATAATGAAATTTAGTGTTACCTCAACGCCCCGCAAGGTGGCGGGACTACAATTCGATGAGAATTTGCAATGGATTTTTCTTATTCCGATGAACAAAAACTGTTGCGCGAGGAGATCAGCCGCTTCGCCAAGCAGGAATTAAATGCGGACATGATCAAGCGCGACCGCGAACAAATCTTTTCGCGCGAGCTGTGGCAGAAGTGCGGCGAGATGAAATTGCCGGGCCTGCCGGTGCCGGAAGAGTACGGCGGCGGCGGATTGGACCCCTTGACCACGGCGATGGCGCTCGAAGCGTTTGGCTATGGTTGCCACGACGGCGGGCTGGCGTTTTCCATTGCGGCGCATTTGCTCGCCTGCGTGATTCCGATTTGGAAACACGGCAGCGAAGAGCAGAAGCGGCGCTATCTGCCCGGCCTCTGTAACGGGACGATCATTGCGGTCAATGCGATGAGCGAGCCGGATTCCGGCTCCGATGCGTTTGCCATGCGCACGCGCGCGGTTGCCGACGGCGAGGGGTTTCGAATCAACGGCGTGAAAACTTTTAGCTCCAACGGGCCGGTTGCGGATCTCGCCGTAACGTTCGCGCTCACCGATCCGGAAAAAGGTTATTACGGCGGCGTCACCACGTTTCTCGTGGAAAAAGGAACGCCCGGTTTTCGCTCGAGCAAGAAATGGGACAAGATGGGTCTGCGCACTTCACCGATTGGTGAGCTGGTTTATGAAGATGCGTACGTGCCTGCTTCGCAGGTGCTCGACAAACCCGGCAGCGGCGCGGCGCATTTCACGCATTCGATGGATTGGGAGCGCGCCTGCTTGGTGGCGATTCATATCGGCGCGATGGAACGGCTGCTGGAGAAAGCCATTTTGCAGGCGCGCACGCGCAAGCAGTTTGGCCAGTCCATTGGCAAGTTTCAAGCAATCGCGCACAAAATTGCGGATATGAAAGTGCGCCTGGAAGCGGCGCGTTTGCTGGTTTACAAAGCCGCGTCGGAATTGGAGCGCAGCCGCAACGTGGCGATGGATGCGGCGATTGCAAAACTGTTCGGCAGCGAAGCGCTGCTGCAAACGGCCCTCGACACCGTGCAGATTTTTGGTGGCTACGGTTTTATGACCGAGTACGAAGTCGAGCGCAGCCTGCGCGATGCCGTCGGCAGCACGATTTATTCCGGCACGTCCGAAATGCAAAGAAATATTATTTCGCGCTGGCTGGGATTATAGAATGAATCGTTGAATCAAAGGATTGATGCAGTGATAAAAGTCAGATTGAGTTTTCTATTACTTATTGCCGCCGCAACCGTTTTTCACAATGCCGCCGCGCAGAACATCGTGCCCGACCGAGCCAATGTTCAATATGCGCTGGTCGACGGCATTAGCTTGAGACTGGATTTGTATTTTCCGAAAAACACGGCAAAACCATATCCGGTAATTGTGTGGGTGCATGGCGGTGGCTGGAGCGCCGGCAGCAAAGCCAATCCCCGCGCGGAATTCTTGGTGTCTCATGGGTACGCTGTCGCCAGCATCAATTACCGGTTGAGCGATCAGGCAAAATTTCCGGCGCAGCTTTATGACTGCAAAGCGGCGATACGGTGGCTCCGGGCCAACGCCGTTCAGTATGATTTGGATCCGAAAAGAATCGGCGCTTTTGGCAGTTCAGCCGGCGGGCACCTCGTCGCCCTGCTCGGCACCACCGCCGGCGTGGATTCACTCGAGGGAAAGGTTGGCGGCAATCTCCAATTCAGCAGCGAGGTGCAGGCGGTTTGCGATTGGTATGGCCCGACTGATTTTTTGACGATATGCAATTATCCCAGCAATATCAATCATTGCGCCGCCAACTCGCCGGAAGCGGAATTGATTGGCGGCTCCATTCAAGCCAATCGGGCCAAAGCGATCGCTGCCAGTCCGGTCACTTACGTCGGCAAGGGCGATCCGCCGTTTTTGATTATGCACGGCACGCTGGATATGACCGTGCCGTTTCAGCAAAGTGTGACGATGGATTCGGCGTTGCGCCGATCCGGCGGAATCACGATTTTCAAGCCGATTATCGGCGGTGGTCATGGCGACTCAGCTTTCGAGGCGGATTCGACGAAGCTGCCGGTGGTTGCATTCTTTGACCGCTATGTTAAAACGTTGTTGACGGCGATTGATAATGAACGGTCTGAAGTGGTTGCGACGTTTCATCTAGCGCAAAATTATCCGAACCCCTTCAATCCGGCGACCTCGATCAAATTTGCGCTGCCCCATCCGACACAAGTGCAACTCCGCATTTTTGATATTCATGGAAGAGAAATCGCAACGTTGATTGATAACGAAGTTCTGCCGGCTGGGCAACATGTTCGCGATTGGGAGGCGCGCGCGCAAGCGAGCGGCGTTTATTTCTATCGCCTGACGACACGCAGTTTCCATGAATCAAAGAAAATGATTTTGAGCAGATAGTTTTTTGCAAAGGATTTTCCGCGGGAAAAGTGCCGCGAGCGGCGTGAGCAAAGTTTCCAGCGAGCTTCGTGAATTAAATTCTACGGCAACAAATGATGACGACGCAAAACCAGGCCACCACCAAGTTTGATTGGGCGAGCGCAGGCAAGTTTTTCAGCATTGCGCTTCAGCTCGGCTTGCTCGTTCTCGTCGTCCGCCAGTTTCAATTGGAAAATCAGGCGTTCTACGAGAAGATCATGCCATTGGCGTTCGGCGGTTTTCTGCTGCATTATTTTTTGCCGCAGCATTATCGGCTCTCATTCTTTATAGCGCTTTCGTTAGTGGGGGTTTATGCCGTTTTGGGATTTCCCAACGGCCTCTGGCTGGTTGGCCTCGGCCTGCTGCTCATCAGCCTCTGCCATTTGCCGGCTCCGTTTGTGGTTCGCGTGAGTGTGCTGATTGCAATCGCCGTCGGTTTGATGCTTCTGCGCACCGGGCACATTAAAGTTTCGTGGGCCGGCCCCGTTTTGCCGATTCTGGCCTCGATGTTCATGTTTCGGCTCATGGTTTATCTTTACGATCTCAAGCATCAGAAAGGCAAATTCAGCCTGCAACATACGCTCGCGTACTTTTTTT
>CAYUVM010000139.1:0-9220 GCA_964447935.1 uncultured Cytophagia bacterium
GGCCACGGCGCGGTATTATCTCATCAGCCCCGCGGCGCTGGGCAATCTCGCGACTGATCCTGATCAAACGCAGGATCGTTTTTCCTCGACTTATTTAGTCGCCGTGGCGGCCCGCGCCATTCACGATTTGGCCGTCTTGCGAGCGCATGCCGAAAAAGCCGGAAAAAAACTCCCGACTTTTACGTTGGAGACTGACGTCACATTTACCTCGGCCGCCGCGCTCAATGCCTTTGCGGAGGAGTTGGCTAATTCCGTCGCACGGTTGGTTGCCAAATATCATGATGAAAAAACTTCTGGCGGCCGCCAGTATAAATTCATTATTGGCTCTTATCCGAAAGTCAATAAAAAGGAAAACGGCCAATCGTCGCAGAAGAGTTGAATGAAACCTTTAACGAATACCGATTAAATAATTTACCCTTGTGGTCGTCATGCCCGAACGCTTTGATCGGGCATCCACACTTTTAAAAACTGGATTCCCGTGCTTTGGGCGGGAATGACAAGTCTATGAAAGGCGCAGGTTACTCATTCGATGATTCTCAGTGACTCATTGACCGGCCACTGTAATGTGACTAATTTGTGATGAACGAATATTTTTAGCGCCAACTAATGGTTTTCAAAATATGCTCATCGGAAAGGATAAAAAATGAGCGCAGTATCGAAAAAAAAAGCCACCCGCCAGATTGAAAAAGAAATCGAGATCAATGCGCCGATCGAAACGGTTTGGAAAGCACTGACTGACGCGCACGAACTCACGCAATGGTTTCCGCTCGAAGCCGGCGCAAATCCCGACGGCACGATGTGGATGGCGTGGCGCAACGAGTTCAAATTCGCCAGCCGTATTGAAATTTGGGAGCCGCCACATCACGTCCGCACGATGCCAGTGCAATCGAACTGGTCGCAAGATAAAACCGAAAAGGAAAATTCAGCGAGCGACGCGGAACCGTCTTGGGGAATGGCAACAGATTTTTATCTTGAAGCGCGCGGCGGTAAAACCGCACTGCGCCTTGTGCACTCCGGTTTTTCGCTCGACGCCGATTGGGATGCGTTGTACGACGGTACGCGCACGGGATGGAATTTTCAGCTTTGGGCGTTGCAGCATTATTTGGAAAAGCATCACGGCGTGCCGCGGCAAGTTGCCTTTGTGCGGGAATTTCTCCAAGAAACTTCTCGTGCGGAAGCATGGCAAATTTTGTTCGGATTCAACGGCTTGCTCGGCCAACTTCACGGCTTGCGGCCGGGAGAGCATTACGCCATTCGCACCGCGGCCGGCGATGAGTTGACCGGTGTGATTCATTTTTTACAACCGCCACATGATTTTTCCGCGACTGTGGAAAATCTCAATCATGCGCTGCTCCGCGTGCATTTGGATGAGTTGTTCGGCTATCGTGACGTCAATTTTCAGTTATCGGCTTATGGCGTGCCACAGAGTCAGGTCGAAGCTTTGGAAGCACGCACTCGGCAGCTACTGCAAAGCCTGAATGCCACAAAAGCCGCGAGCGCGTCCGGGCGAAAATTTGAAACGGAAATAGAAATCAACGCACCGGTGGAGAATGTCTGGAAAGCGCTCACCGAGGCCGCAGAATTGACGCGTTGGTTTCCACAACAAGCCAGCGTCTCGCCCGGCGTCGGCGGCAAAATTGCCTTGTCCTGGCCGGGAATAACGGATTGGAATCTTCACATTGAAACATGGAAACCGCACGAGCATTTGCGCACGGTTTATGATTTGCAAACGGACGTCATGATCAAATCCGACGCTCCAATCAAACTGGACGACTCAAAACGCGCGAAGCCGTTGCCGCTCGCAGTGGATTATTTTTTGGAAGGCCGCAGCGGCAAAACCCTGCTGCGCCTCGTGCATGCCGGTTTTGGCGCCGGTTCGCCGTGGGATGAAGAATACGACGGCATTTCGTGGGGTTGGCTCAAAGAATTGCGCTCGTTGCGGCATTATCTCGAGTTTCATTACGGCCAAACGCGCCATGTCGGCTGGGCGCGCGTAACGCTGCCCGCGCAAACCTCGACGGCTGCGGCCTGGCAGCGGCTGTTGAGCGCGCAAGGCGTTTGGCTCAAAACGACTCGTCCTCATCCGCAGGAAGGAGAAGTGTGTGAAATTCAACTCGGCACTGGAGAAAATATGCCTGCCGTCATGCAATATTTTGATCCGCCGAACTTTTTTTGCGCGCGCGTGGAAAATTTGCAGCAAGCTTTCCTGCGTGCTTGGGTTTGGATCGATAAATTGCATAACTGTGGTGAAGCGAATATTCAACTTGCCACTTACGGCCTGCCGAAAGAAGTCAGTGAGAATTTTGAAAAACGCGGCAATGCACTGTTAAGGCAACTGTTTGGTTAAAAACAAATATCGCAAGGAGAAAATGCGCCATGAAACGTTATTCGTTTATGCTGCTGTCGTTTGCGGTTATTATACTTTGGGCAAATTCGGCGCAACCGCAGAGCCAGGCGGCTGCCGGTTTTGAAAAACTCAAGTCGCTCGCTGGCGCATGGCAAGGCGCCGGCACGGACGGGAAAATGCGAACGGCCACATATCAGCTTCTTGCGGGCGGCACGGCGGTCATGGAAACGCTGCTGCCCGAGGGCGAGCCGAGCATGATAACGGTTTACTATATTGATGGCGACCGGCTGATGATGACGCATTTTTGCTCAGCCGGCAATCAGCCGCGGATGCGGGCAGCAGTGGCGGCGGGGGAGATTCAAAAATTGGATTTTGTTTTTCTCGACGCGACGAATTTGCCCAAGCCCACCGCCGGCCACATTCATCGTTTGCGCCTCGCTTTTCAAGATCAGCACCACCTCGCGCAAACCTGGACTTGGCGCGAAGACGGCAAGGAAATTTCGGATACGTTTAGTTTCATCCGGCAGAAGTAAAGCGCCGTTATCGCGGCTAGCAGATAGATGATCGTGGGTTAAGGTTTGGACGGTATGAAAATGTACTTCAATTTGTCATAATCCCAGCCTAGCAGATAAAGACTTCCCAGCAGCATCAAGCCGGTGATAAACGGCGTGCCGGTAAAATGCATGGAAACCGTGATAAGAAAAATATTGAGGATAATCGGGAAATAAATCAGCGCTCCGAGCGTGGCGGTGCGGGGAATGAGCAAGAGCACGGCAGCGAGAAGTTGCCCGAGGCCAATAAAATTCCAATAGAAACCGGATTTGTACAAGGCATCAAAAAAATACCCGACCGGTGAATCCGGGCCGAGCAGGGTGAAACGGTTGCCCAATAACTTCGTTAATCCGGAAGGTGTGAAACCGAGGGCTAAAAGAATTCTCGTCAAAACGGTAAAACGCCGGAGCCAGTTATTCGTTTTGATTTTTAAATGAAGCGCCTCGAGCGGCGTCTGTGTTTCCATCCAATCCTCTATTAGAAAAGCAAATTCAGCAAGTTCTTGGCCTTATCGGGAAAGTGTAATCTTTTTTACCTTCATCCGCAAATACCACGATAAATATTCGCCGTACTTTTCCTGCAAATCTTTTTTGCGCCAATCTTGTCCCGTGATGATTTTGCGGCAATTGATGGCGCCGCAATTGCACGTCATCTCATAATTGTCATCATCCGTCATAGCCCAATCGTGCGTCAGCTCCTCGCCGGCTTGAATGTCGCGCATCGCGACGAAGACGATTTGCCCCTGCACGCCGATATTGGGATCGCAGGAATGATTGCTGAAAATCATGCTGCCCTCGCGTTCGTCTGCGGTCAACGGGCCGATGAAAAGATTTTCACCGATCTGGATTTCCGACGGGCCCAGTGTCTTTTGCACTTCGCGCAGCGTTTCGCGATTGAAAATATGGCCGCCTTTGATGCACACAATTTCTCCCTTCGCGATGAAGGTTTGCGCGAACAGGCCGCGGCCTTGAATCAGGCTTTCTTTCACGACGGTTTTAGGTGAGAGGTAAGATAGATTGGGCATCGCAATTTTCTTTCAGATTTTTCAGCAACTGTAATTTCTGCAAAACTTCGCGACGGCGATAGTGGCTTTGTCATCGCGGGCGTTGCCTTCGCCAAAATTTTTGCCGCCAATAATTTTTTTACAAAGGTAGCGGCTGATAAAAACGAATGCTCAGGGTTGCTCTGGTTTACGCTGGCGAAAATTATGGGGAAAGGTGGGGCCGGGAGGTTGAATTTTAACCGCGCTGCCATGGCGTCGCGCGATTTCCAGTTTGAGGCTCTCTTCACCTCGCGCCATGGCCCAGTGATGATTGGCCGAAAAAATTGGTTTGAGCAAAGCCGAGAGGGCGCGCAACAGCGGCTTGTCGGCGCGAATCTGCCAATCGTAAGTGATCTTGACCCAGTGGCCGTCTTGATGAAATTTCCAAATTCCCCGCCCGACGAAATCGCCCCACGCTTCGAGAGAAAATCCCGAGGGTTTATTTACCTCCGTAACGCGAAATTGCCAGCGCAAAGTATAAGGCAACCAGCCTTTCGTGTACAAGCTGACGATTTTGCCGACGCCGTTTTGATCGCCGGGATTTGTCACCTGCACGTCCAAATACACCGACGGCCACCAGCGCGCCAGATCTTCAGCGTTGCTGAGAATATCGAACACTTCCGCAACCGTACTTTGCACGCGCCAGTGGGTGAGAAATTGATAAGCATTGTTTGCCATGGCTTGAGTCTCGTTCTTCGCCTCTTTTTCAACAAGCATCGGAAACGATTGAACCATTGGATTGCAACTTTTACTGAAATAGAATGAAAGTTTGATTCGCGGCTTTACTTAATTTCTCTGCAAAATAGCGGTTAGAAACTCCTCAATCGCATACGTGCTCATTTGTCCGAACGGGCCGCTGAAATTGAAATCGGCGCCGTGCGTGGCCCACGGCAGGTGCAATAGAAAATGCGGTACCTGATTTTGCGCCAAACTTTCGGCGAGCCGTTCGCTGTGACGAATGGAGACCAACTCATCGCGCCCGCCGTGAATGAGCAACGTCGGCGGCGTGGAGGAATTGACGAAGCGCAGCGGCGAAGCGGCATCGTAAGTGGCCGCAACTTCTTGTGGGCTGCCGCCGAGAAAGGCATGCAAAATATTGTGGGTGTCAATAACGAGCGGATTGCCCGGATGCGCATAACTCCAATGCAAATCCGTCGGCCCATAAAATGAGATCACGCCCCGAATTGCCGGATCGCGCAACGTGTAAGCCGCGAGCAGGGCGAGATGGCCGCCGGCAGAGCGGCCGAGCAAAACGAAGCGTTGTGGATCTAGATGCAATGAGTCCGCATGTGTTTTGAGAAAATTGAAAGCGGCCGCAACATCCTCACGCGCTGCCGGAAAACGCCAGTTTGGCGCGAGCCGGTAATTGAGTGAAGCAACGGCATAACCGCGCGTCGCGAGGTAAGAATTGAGCGGCGCAAGTTGTTGGCTATCGCCGCTGCGCCACGAGCCGCCATGAATGACAATGATGCACGGCGCTGGTTTTAAGGAATTGGCCGGCTGGTAAAAATCGAGGCGCAAGACTTGGTTTGCAATCCGCGAATAAATTATACTTTGATAACCTCTTTCCAAAAAACGGAGATCGGTAATGAGACGGAAAAAATTTAACGGCCGTCTGGAAGTTGAGCCATGCAATTCTTGTGCAGCAAATGCCTGCTGCAGCGCTGCGGGCAAACGCCCGGCAACGGGAAGCGCGCGCAGCAGCGGCGTAAGCGCTAAAACCGCCGCGCTGAAACTCAAAATCGCCGCGAAACGGCTCCGGCGTAAATTAAAAATAAAAAGCAGCAGCGCGAGAACCGCTAAAAGGTGTCCCCATTCCGTTGCTAAAATGGAAATTTCCCACAGCAAATAGGTGGGGGCGGCGAAGACGGTTAATAACGATAAGCCGAAACACAACGCGGCGAGCGCCAAGCGTAGCCAATGAAATTTTTTGTTTTGCGATGCGGGCACAAAATTATTTGCCTATTGACCGGCCGCTCGGGCTTCGACAAGCTCCACCGAAGCGGCCGGTCAATGTTTTTAAAACGTCAGATGAGTAGGCTTAATTGCCGGGAGCCGTTGGCGGCATACTGGGAGGCACCGGCAGCGGCGCGGAATTTTTCACCGCTGGAATGCTGCGCAGATAAGCCCAAACGGCCTTGAGGTCTTCGTCGGTCATCAGTTTGAGGTTTTGCCAGGGCATTGGCGGCAGAATATCGCGGCCATTCGGTTGGCCCTGATGTTTACCGGTGCGCAGGGCTTGAATGAAAGTTTCCTCCGTCCATTCGCCGATTCCCGTTTCTTTATCGGACGTCAGATTGATGGCGAAACTAACGCCCCACGGGCCGGCCCAAGCCGACAGCATGGTATTCGTGGAGGCAATGGCATTGTTCGCCTGCAAATCTTCGGGCTTCCAAAGTGGATAGGGGGCTTCGGCCGGATGCCCTGAAAGCATGCGCGTCATATCTGGCTCCGGCAAGCCGCTTGGCCCCATGTTTTTAGGCGTGTGGCAATCGTGGCAGCCGGCAATGGTCACCAAATATTCACCGCGTTTAACCGGATCAGGCGCCGGCGCTTTTTGCTCGCAGCCGATGAAGCTCATAACCAGGCTTCCGCAAATTAACACAGCAAACAGTCTTCGCATAAATACCTTCTCCTCGAGAGATTCGTTAAAGGGATTGATTAAAAAATTACGACGTACCACTCAAAATGGATTGCGCATTATTTTTTAAACAGGGGATAAAGCAAACGCGGCAACAGGCGGCGCGGAAAGCTTTCCATATTTTCAAAGCCAAGTTTTTCCGGTTGCGCTTGATCCGCCGGCAAATAAGCTGTGCCGAAAAGCCAATCCCACAAACAGAACACCACCCCGAAATTTTTCCCGTGCTGGCCGTGCAGAATCACATCGTGGTGCCACACGTGCAGGCGCGGGGAGTTGAGCACGTAACGCAAGGGGCCCCAAGTGAAATTCAAATTCGAATGATTGAGATGGCCGATGAGCGTTGTCACCATGGCAATCCCCAACATGACGTTGCCGTTGACGCCGAGCATCACCAGCGGCAAAAACGTCAAGCTTTTATAAACCACGATCTCCATCCAGTGAAAACGCATGTTGCCGATCCAATCGAGTTCTTCGATGCTGTGATGAAGTTTGTGAAATTCCCACAACACCGGAACCCGGTGCAATAAATTATGCACGAGGTATTCGAGAAAATCTTTGAGCAAAAGAAAGGCGACGAATTGGACCCACCACGGACTGCCGGCGAGAAGCTGGATAGATTCCGGCGACGGGACGTTCCATTTCCCAAACCACGGGTTGAATTGCTGAATGAGCCAACTGCTAATGAAAGCGATGGCCACCCCGGCGTAATGGCCGTTGAAAACCAGCCAGAAAAAATCCTGCCCGATTTGCCGGCGCCACGCTTTTTGTTCCGGGCGCCACGGCGTTAGACGTTCAAGAATCCAGCAAAACAAGGAAATCACCAGCAACCAAAAAAAATAGCCGCGGGTGTCCCAGAGAATATTGAGCATGTTTTTGGCCTCCGACGCGTCGTATGAACCAGGCCAATATAATATTTTTGGGATTATGGGGCAAGGGAAATCATAAGCGAAATTGGGAGACGTGCCGCCGCCGCATCGTCAAGACCGAGGAGCGCGATTTTTCATGAGCAAGCATTCATCCTCTACTATCGCACCTCCAGCCTCGATCTTCAAGTTTTCTTGGCAAGCGCCACACCTTCAAATTCCAACAACTGCTTCTTCAAATCCAACCCGCCGCCGTAGCCGCATAAATCGCCGTTGCTGCCGATGACGCGATGGCAGGGAATCACCAGCGAAATCGGATTGCTGCCGTTGGCATGGCCGACGGCACGCACGGCTTTGGTTTTTCCAATTTTCCTGCCGATACTTTGATAAGTCGTCACATGCCCAAAAGGAATCGTACTCACGGCTCGTCAAACTTTCTGTTGAAAAGCCGCGCCTTCCGGTGCCAATAAGAAAGCAAATTTTCTGTGCTGTCCGGTAAAATATTCTTCCAACTCGGACAACGGCTTTTGCAACGTGGTTTCATCTTTGATCAACCTCGCCTTGACCAAATGCGCACGAGCTCGGTGTTGAACTCCGATTCTGAATGATTAAATTCTACTCGGCAAATGCAACGCCATGACCGGACAATCACAAGTGAGTGCCAAGCGGTATTTTCATTTTAGCATCATACTGAATGAGTAAGCTTTCCATTTTAACGCTTGATTTTTGAGGTAATTTTCGACAAATTTATTTTCAATGTATCGAATTGAGCAAACAATTCGCAAGAGAAAACGTTGAGTTCCTAATAACGCTTTAAGGCGTAATAATAGACAAAAAGGCACGTCATTTAATCAACATGCTGCGCCGTGCAATGTGGAAGCACCTTTTAACCATTTCAGAAATCATCGTTGCTGCGTCAATATTGTTCAAGTCAGCAGATTTATCTGCTCACCCAATCACCGCATCAGTTGCGGATACTGCAATATCAGCTAAGCCCCAAGCCATCGACAAAGACACGGTTAATGCACCAATAGACTTACAATCACCTGATTCTCTGAAAACGGCTAAGATACAAACGCATTCTTTGACGTCTGACTCACTGAGAACAAACAATAAAAAAAATCTATTTACAATCATAAAAACTTATTTTTCAATTGTAAAAGACTGGGCCAACCGAAACGAAGGTTTTATTGGATTTATTCAGTTGATTTTCGAATTATTACTTATAGTCGGTGGTGTTGGAACTCTTTTTCGCTTTTTAGGTTTAAAATCGCACATACAGCATCTCCTCATAAAAAATCGCTATTTGAAGTTTATCATTAAATATCATCAACATCTTCCCATTATCGGCTTCGAAACCGATTTGCGTATTCCGATTCTGCTAAATGAAGTTTATGTCACCTTGTGGGCACGTATGACAGAGTTGGTGCCTTTCGATGATAACACCGAAGAGGATTTTTCACCTCAAGCCACTCATAGAGCCACAGTACAGGGCGCATTTAAATTTGCTATTGATAAAAAGTATGACGGGGTGGTGATTCTTGGTCAACCCGGCTCTGGAAAGACAACGCTAGCCCAATTCTTTCTTCTTTGCTTTGCTACTGGAAAAGCTAAGAAAGCTCTTGGGCTTTCTCAAAAGTTTCTGCCAATTTTGCTTTCCCTACGTGAAGTTGATCCGCAAAAATCCATAATTGAAAACATCCTGTCGCCACAACAGAAGCTACTGAGTTTCGTTAATTAGATTGACGATTTTTCTTCAAACAACTTCGAGGCTT
>CAYUVM010000140.1:0-9074 GCA_964447935.1 uncultured Cytophagia bacterium
TTTGGGATGTTATGTTTAAGCTAATGATGCCGCCATTTCAAGTCACCGGATTTTGCATCAAAACAGGAGAGCACCCGATCAACGCCGAGCGTGTAGAGACGATGGCGATGCACCACCGGCGTCGCAAACGGGCCTTTGCCTTTGGAGGCGGGAAAGAAACGCGTGATGACGGCCTGGGGATTGGGAATAAAAGGCGTGGTGTAGCGCTGTCGCCAAATGCGGCTGCCGTCGCTGAGGCGATAGCACGAAACAATCTCATCGTCGCCGTTGCGCGTGTGCAAATAAATTTTGCCATTGGCCACCACCGGCGAGGCCAACCCGGCGCCGACGTCAATTTTCCAAACTTGTTTGAGGCTGTCCGGCCATTTCGCCGGCATGGAAAATTTGGACAGATGGCCGTCGCGATTGGGGCCGCGCCACTGCGGCCAATCCTGGGCGGATAAAATGGACGCGCCAAACAACATCAGGGCAATGCTCAATGAGTTGATTATTTTCTTGTCAGCGGTTCGCATAAATTTTCCAGTGAAGGTTTGAATTGGATTCAAGGCTTTGGAACCACAAAGACACAAAGAAGGATTTCTTTTAGATGGGCTATTGGCTTTTCGTGCCTTCGCGTCTTGGTGGTTAAGAAACCCGCCTGGCTGTCAAAAAAAATTAAACTTTGCTGTTTCAAAATTCATTTCGTTGAATCTGCTGCCATCGCAAAAAACGCGCGCAAAACGGCCTGCTCTTTTTGATCTTGAATGCGGCTGAAAAGTTTTTCGCCGAGCCGGCGTATGGTTTGGGGATCATCAAACGGCAGTTGCGCATACATTTTGCCGCCTTTGAAATGGCACGGCTGGCATTTTCCAAAGAGGGGAAGAATTTGGGCCGTGAAATTATCCGCTGCTGGTGAATCCGCCGGCGCCGACTGCAATGAGACCGGTGCGGCTTCCACACGCGGCGTTTCCTGCACCGGAGGAATGGCGGGCGCGTGAGATGAGCACGACACCAGCACGGCTATGCTTGCGAGCGCGGCAAATAAAATTTTACTAAAAATTGATCGGTTCATATCAGCCTCAATACGAATATGCCAATAAGACGTCTCGAGCGGTATAATGTTTCACGAAATATCACTGCCCGGCGCGGCGCAAAGTTTCTCTAAATTCTTCACCCGTGGCGACGCGGCTGTGATGGGCGTCAATGATTTGTGCCGGATCGTTGATGCCGAGTTCTTTTAATTTTTTTGCGAACGCGATGGTGATGGGCATGGCGGTATTTATCTCAGCGCCGGTGTTCGGAATAAAAAACAAATCCGCCTGCCATAAAATTTTCTGTTGCGGCAAATAAGCCATCGTCATTTCAACCGCATGCGCATTCGGGCCGGCATTGTATAATTCCAACGTCTGCGTACCGTCGGTAATCACTTTTTTATTATCAAACGTTTCAATGATCGGCATTCGCGGCGAATAGAACAATGGATCGGGGCTGATCGTTTGCTTGATTTGCGCGAGCGTTTGATAAAAATTCACATGGCCGGGCGTCGTCAGCAGCGTGATGCCGGCATGAAAATAGGCCCGCGCGCCGCCGCCGTGATCGCCGTGCGTGTGGCTGGGGATCACATACTGGACGGACTTGCCGGGAAACGCGGCGCGCACGGCGTCCAGCGTTGATTGCGACATGTGAAAATTTCCGGGGCAATCCAATACGCAAAGAAAATCTTTGAACTCGACGATCATCACGCCACCCATATCTTGATCGAGATAAACACCATCGCCGATTTTTTTGATCCGCGTGTACTCTGTGCTCGCATTTGTGGCGGGCATGAGGTACCCTTTCGGAATTGTGAATAGGCTTTCCGCGATGGCGGTGTTGAGTGCCACCTGTAAAGTCAGCTCGCGCGCGATTTCGCCGTTGAAATAGTCCGTGCGCTTGGTTGGCATTTTTACGCCGCTAAAATCTTCGTACGCACCAAAGCCAATCGTTTCCGTCACGTCACCGTAGACGCCGTCATCGCGCACGAGTTCAAATCCTTCTAATAAATGGCTGTCGGCATCAAAAATCAACACCAATGTGCTTTTATCGGGTTGCACAAAACTGATGGCCTCGAAGCTGCGACCTTCTTTTTTGTAACTGGCAATCCAGCGCAGGCTAGTGTTGTTTTCAGCCGCCTGCAACAGCAACAAGGGCGGCATCCAGCGCGTGCTCGCCACCCACGGATGGGCCGTCTCCTGCCCCGATAAGTTCATGACTTCGGTGCCGTGATGATTGCGCAATGCATCGAGATGAAAACCTTCCGTGCCTTTGATCGCCCAGCTAAACGCAAACGCGCCGATGCCGGGATACGACGAACTGCTCAAATTATACATGCGATTATTTTTGTGGTCGATGATCACTTTGCCGGTGGACGGTTCTTTGTCCCACGGGCCTTCCGGGGTGCGACTCTGATTGATCATGTGCCGCCGGCCTTCGTACGCAATTGCAATGCTCTCGAGCGCTTTGATTTTTTCGATCCCACCGAGCGCTTGCAATCCCGCGTCCAAAATCGCTTGCGCCTTTTGATATGAACGCCACGTCGGCGCGCTTGCTGCTTGCTCCGGCCGTTCTGGCGCTGAACAACCGAGCCAAAGCATGATCGGCAACAATAGGCCGAGCGTAGAAATCCTCGGAACGCTAATTTTTTGCATTTGCCTTTTCCAGAAATTCTTAATTCGCGCCGGCACGGGCCACTTGCACTGAAACGATGAATTTATTTTTTTCATTCACAACGGTTTCAACACTCGCCGCGCCGCGCCAAGTTTTGCCGTCGTTGCCGGAAAATTGCCACAAACTTTCCAATGTGCCATTGGCTTTGGCGCCATCCGGTTGCGACCAACCATCGACCGTCGCCAGATTTTCATTGAGTTGCGCTAAAATCTCGGCAGCCGAAGCCTCGGCAGTCAATTTCCATTTGTTCTCCCAGCGCTCAGAACTGCCATTGCTGCTCACGACTTGCCGCTCGAAGCTGCGCATAAAATTATACGTGTTGCGCAAATATTTATCCGCCAATGCGGCGCGAACATACTCGCCCTTGGGATTCCAGTCGTATTCGAGATTGGTCGCAATCACTTCCGTCCAGCCACGGCCCAAAATTTTTTCAACCACATGCAACGCGCCATCGATACCGGAGGACAGCCCGGCAGAGGTGACAATTTTTCCGTTATCGACAAAACGTTTGTTGGAAACGATTTTCGCTTTCGGCGCCGCCGCTTGCAGGCCGTCAATCAGTGAGGCAAACGTCGTCGCTTCCAAGCCGTCGAGCAGGCCGGCTTTGGCGAGAAAAAACGCGCCGTTGCAAACGGACAAAACCACTTCCGCTTGTTTGGCATTGTCTTGAATCCATTTGATGATTTGCGGATTCTCTTGATGCCGCGTCACGCCGCCACCGGGGAGCATCAAAATATTCGCTTGCGGTTGGTTGGTAAATGTGTATTGCGGATTGACACTCATGCCCATCGCGGTGGTGATCGCGTCCGCTTTTTCGGCGACAGTAAACACTTCGAATCCGGCCTGGCCGAAAACTTCATAGGGCGCGGCATAGTCGATAATTTGCACGCCGTCAAAAACAAAGATAGCAACTTTCTTGCTGCGCGCCAACACTTGTTCCGCCGCCGGGCGATTGTTCGCATTGGTGGCGCCCAGCGTTTGGGCAAGCTTTCTTGCGATCAGCCCCATGCCGCAAACCGCGCAGGCGCCGGACTTTTCATGCACGGTTTGGTCGCAGGGAGAGCCGCACGGCGGGCAAACATAGCCGGTTAAATCGTTGGCGCCGGAAGTGGTTTCAGTTGCGTCAATTTTTTTTGCAACCAATTGCATGCTGCAAATCGTGCAAGCGCCGGCTTTTTCATACGTCTTTTGGTTGCAAAACATCGGGCAAACATAAGTAATTTTCGCTACCGTCTGGGCAAAAACTTTTTGCGGCTGGAGATTTGAAATTTGCAAATCGGCGATGACGGCGATACACAAAAAAGCAAAGATGAGTTTTCGCATACGTTTTCCTTTCATTCGAGCATGAACGAAATAATGTGGGCTTGGCTCATTTCCCGGCTGCGTTTAGCTTCAATATGATACCGAGAAAGCTTAAATAGTTTACTGTCAGCCAGCCTAAATGTTTTGGACGATATTGCTTTTTTTGAGATAGCGGCCGGGCGTGATCCCCACGAGGCGCTTGAACTGGCGGTTGAAATGACTCTGATCACAAAAGCCGGTTGCATACGCCACTTCCGCGAGCGGCCGGCCTTTAGCGAGAAGTTGCTTGCCGCGTTCCACTCGCAAATTAATTAAATATTCATGCGGCGGCAAACCGACCGACTGGCGAAAAGCCCGCAATAAATGAAAGGGACTGAGGTAGGCAATTTTTGCGAGGGTGTCGAGAGAAATATTTTGGGCGAAATTTTCAGTGAGATACTCTTGCGCGCGTTTAACGGCAGCGCGTTCATTTTTAAACGGGCGCACCTCAACACGCGGCGTTGCATGGCGCCGGATCAAAAACGTCAGCGCCGTGAGAGTGAGCGTTTCCACGGTAAGCGAATCGGCGCCGGCTTCGCAAGCGCGATGGGCTTGCAAAATCATCTGGACGAGACGATCATCCCACACCACGGTTTGGGGAAAGAACGGCATTTCGGCGTTGCGCTCAACTATAGTCGCCGTGATTTCAGCCAGCAATTCCGGGGTGGGATATAATGTGCGGTATAGCAGCGGCGCTTCCCCGACCGCGTATCCCGTATGAACCTCGAAGGGGTTGATTAAAACGACACTTCCCGCGGGCGCGGTGTGCGTGGCCTGCCGGCAATAACACCCATTCACGCCTTGCTCCACCACTTGAATGACGTACGTTTCATTCCAGTGGCGCGGATAAACATGCGTTTGATGTGAAACTTTCAAAAATTCCAGATTCTTGAAAGCCGCGGTGCGGAAAAGCGTAAATGTTTCCGGCCGGTTTTTGCTGTGGGGCATGGGCAATTGGATTAAAACGAAACTAATAAATTTTAAATCACCCTGAGAGGACGGCGGCGAGTGGAGGAGTGTTCAAACTGCCAATTACGGCGTAACCTATTTGCCGCAAATAAAACCCTGTGCGATCAGCAGCGGAATCACGATATACACCAGCGAATCGCGGATCAGATAAAAAAGAAAAATGGCCACCATCACTTTCCAGCCTTTTTCGCGCAAAAACCCTTTAAAGCCTTTTTCGCGCAGCAGCTTCGTCCAGTCTTGAATAAGTTGCGGTTTAAAAATTTTACGAAAGTTCATAGCTCGTCCCTGTCGCACGATCTTGAAAATTACAGCGTTAATATTTTTGTTCAGGTCAATTTACAGAAAATTGGTGGAATTCGCAACTCGTTTTTTATTCGCAAGGATTTCCCCAATAACCCGCTCACCCCACCGCGTTGGCAACCCTATAAAGCGCTTGCTTCTTTGGGTGTTTTTGCTTATTGTATTTTCATTGTTTTAGGTCCTGGTTGAATGGTAAACCAACTGAGCGAAAACATTATTGGCTATGTTTTTTCATCGTGGTCTTTCGCATTTATGGGGTGCGCTTCTGCTGTGCACGCTTGTTGGCACCGGACCGCCGGCGCCGGCTCAGGAAAGCTATGGCCATCTCCGCGGCCACGTCGAGCTGCGAAATCCCGTGCATGATGACAGCCGCATTGTCAGCAAAGAAATCAGCGCCATCTACCAAAAAAATACTGCCCCGGCGCCGCTGGCATACGAGCCGTTGAGTTTTGTGGTTTATCTTGACGCGGTTCCGGCGGCACGTTCCGTTCCGCTGGTGGAAAAGCCTGCCGTCCGGCCGCGTTTCGTGATGGATCAAAAAGGGCTGACTTTCGTGCCGCATGTGCTGCCGATTCTCGCGGGGTCAACGGTCGAATTTCCCAACAGCGATCCGGTGTATCACAACGTCTTCTCTTTCAGCAAAACGCGCACGTTTGACCTGGGCCGCTACCCCACCGGCCGCTCGAAAGCCATCACCTTCAACCAGCCCGGCCTCGTGAAAGTTTATTGCGATATGCACTCGCAGATGAACGCGTTCATTCTGGTGTTAGACAATCCGTATTTCACCCTTTCCGACGAGAACGGCAATTACGTCATTCGCGATATTCCTGCCGGAGTTTACCAAGTGAAAGCCTGGTTTGCCCGTCTGCCGGAAAAAAATGCCAGCATTACCATCCGGCCCGGCGAAACCATAACGCTGGATTTTGTGTTTCAATGAAGCCCGATATTTAAAATGAAAGCAGTACAAATGTTTTTATTTTGCCGCGATAATCTTGCAAATGTTTTTGGCGCTGCGCCGTAAGTGCAAACTCCGAACAAAATAATGAGAACTTTTTTTTGTGGTGTTTCCAGTTTCGTGGTTGCCGCCTTTTTTCCTGCCCCAACCGTGGGGCAATTTCAAGTTGCCGTTGGCGGCGTGATGACGACCAATTTTGTCAACAGCGACGAGGCCGAGAGTTCACTGCGCTATAATAACGGGCTGGCCGGTTTTGAACTGATCGGGAACTTGTTCGTGAATATGCGCATCAGCGACGACGTTTCTGCCTTTGTCGAAGTGGAAAGCTGGCGTGGCTGGGAAGTGCGTCTCTATAATGCGGCATTCACCTATAAAATTTCCGGCCCGCGTTTGCAGGTTGAAGCCGGCAAATTTGCCGCGCCGTTTGGCAATTTTTTGCCGCGGCGCTTTGCCCCGCAGAATTTTGTTTACAGCTATCCTTTATATAATGAATATCGCACCGGCCTGGCCACGGATAATATTCCCGCTGACCATGCGGCTTTGCTTGGCGGGCGCGGCAAAAATTTTATCGGCACCGGTCTGATGTTGATGGCGCGCAATGCTTATCTCACCGGTGTGCAGTTCTTTGGCCAGCTTGGCGCGACCGGCTATCATTTCGGCTTGGCCAATGGCGCCTTGTCCAATCCCAGCAATATGAGCGAGAATAAACGGCCGATGTGGTTCGGGCGCGTGCATGTGCAACCCCTGATTGGCCTCAAGCTCGGTGCGTCGTTGGCCAACGGCGGCTATCTCAATAGCACCTTGCTAAAAAATTCCCAACCCCATGTGCAACCGGAAAAATACGGCCAGACGCTGGCGGGCGCTGATGTTGAATACAGCCGCGGTTATATCGTTTTCTATGGTGAAGGCCTTTTTAGCCGCTGGCAAAGCCCATTGCTTCGCGACGATCTTGAGGCGCTGGCCTGGTCCGCAGAAATGCGCTACAAAATTTTACCGCGACTTTTTCTCGCCGCGCGTTACGGTCGCATAAATTTTTCCGAAATTGCCGACCTTGCTGATAGCGACGCTGACGGCCAACTGACGGAACCGTGGGAATTTCCCGTGTGGCGTCTCGAGCCTGCTATTGGATACCATCTCTCACGTCATGCACTGCTGAAAGCCGCCTGGCAAATCAATCGCACCACGCGGCCCGCGGGCGATCCGGCCGATGATCTCGCGGCAATTCAGATGACGGTTTTTTATTGAAATGCAATCGCGTCTCCTAACAAAATTATTTCGCGGTTATCGCGGCTTGAAAGGGAAATTTTTTCTCGCGTTGGCGGTGACGGCGCTGAGTGTGATTATCTCCACTTTCTGGGTGCTCACTTATTATTTGCGCCAGCAGGTTTTGGCCACGCTGCAGGAAGAAGTTCGCCACGCCGCGCGATTATTTGTGGAGTTGCAGCAGCGCGACGGCTTACAATTGCTCGAAAAAAGCCAGATTCTCGCGAGCGTGCCGCGCCTAAAAGCCGCGCTGGACGTCGATGACCGGGTCACCATCCGCACCGAACTGGAGCAACTGTTCTATCAGGAAATGTTCGCGCCGTTTCCCTTGGCGGCGGTTTTGCCGGCGCCGGCCAACAACAATGATTTGAACCACGGCGTGCACCGCCATTTAAGCGATCTGTGTTTGGTTTATAATCGGCAAGGCCACGCCATCACCACGTTGCTGCGCGCCGAAAAAAATGGGGCAATTATCACCGACACGGCGGCCTCTTTGGCGCTGCCGGATTCGGTGTTGCAATCGATTTGGAACGGTGATGAACGTTTCGTGGTTTGGCGTCATGGCGAACAGAAGTGGTGGGGGGTGCTGGTGCCGATCTCGGCTGGCGGCTCGCCGCTGGGGCCGTCCGTCATTGGTGCGTTGGCGCTCGGCATGCGTTTGGATGACGCCTTCGCCGCGCATTTGCAGCAATTGGTCGGCGCGGATCTTATCGTGCAATTCGCGGGAGAAATCGTCGCCGCGTCGCTGGAAGCCACGGTGCGGGCGCAACTGGCTGCGGTCATTTCGCCGCCGGGATTGATTTCCAATCAACCGGCCAAACTTGCCACGGCGAACGAGAATTTTCTTGCTTTGAGTTTGCCCTTCTTTGCCACTGAACCGATGCCGCGCGTGATTCTTTTGCGCTCGCTGGATCGTTCGATTGAACAGCTTTTGCGGCCGGTGCAGCGCCCGCTGTTCGTCGTCGGTTTGGCCGCCTTTCTGGCCGCGCTGGTGCTCAGCTTGATCATTGCCCGCAACATCACCCGGCCCATCGCGCGTTTGGTGGAAGCCGCCCATGCCGCCGGCGCCGGTAAATTGGATCAGCCCATACAAATTGCCGCGCGCGATGAGATTGGCTTTCTCGCCCGCCGGTTTGAGGCAATGCGCCAGTCGATCAAGCAGCAAATGGAAAAACTCACCGAACTGAACGCCAGTCTCGTCGAGCGCAACGCTGATTTGGAAAACGCGCTGGCCCAACTGCGCCGCGCGCAGGAAGAACTGGTGAAATCCGAAAAACTTGCTGCCGCCGGGAAATTGACCGCGCAACTTTCACACGAGATCAACAATCCCATTCATAACATCCGCAGTTGCCTGGAAACCGCGCTTAAAAAAATGCCGGACGAAATCACCAGCCGCCAATTCGTGCAGCTCGCGCATGATGAAGTTTTGCGCATTGGCAAACTGGTGCGCCAGATGCTGGATTTTTACCGCTTCGGACAAATTGAGTTGCAGGCCGTCGACCTCAACGCGGCAGCGACTTGCGGAAACGCCGGAAATCCTCGTAGGCCTCGATCTCGTGCC
>CAYUVM010000141.1:0-9017 GCA_964447935.1 uncultured Cytophagia bacterium
GTGGGTGGCGGCACGCATGAAGTAAAAATCGTTTTTGCCAATCCCGGCGACAATCGCCAGCTCATCATTGATTGGCTGCAGGTGCAATTTATTGACACCGCTACTGTTGCCAATACTATTTTCGGTGATGACTTTAATAGCGGCGAGCTTAATTTGACCAACTGGCAAAAAGGCGAAAATACGGGCAATGACGCTGGTGTTACGAATGACGCGCTGGAATTGCGTTCGGCTGTCAGCGAAACCGGTTGGATCGTCACCCGCAAGGCTTTTGCGCCGCGCAACACGGCCGTGCAAATCAAAGTGTCACAGCCGAGTGATGACGGCAATCTCGGCATGAGTCCAACTTATGCGCTATCGTCGGCCTACGGTATTTATAACCAGCCGAACTGGTATCGGTTTTATACCTATCGTGAAGAGTCCAGCGGGCCTTATCGTTTTTTTGTGCAGTGGAAAAAGGGGGGTGTCGAGGGCGGCCTGGATGTCACCGGCGGTTTAGTCATCACGGCGGCGCTCTATTTGCGCTTGCGTTTTGATGAAACGCGCATTCATTTCGAGGTATCGTTTGATGGCGCTATCTGGACGGAGGCTTACACGGAAGCCTTTGCGTTGCCGGGTTACACACTGGATTCGGCTTTTCATTACGAGTTGGCTGGCTATAGCGCGCCCTCGAACGGCGTGATGATTGTCGATGAATTTTCCATAACGCGCCTTGCGGCGCTTCATGCCGCCGCCAAGTCCGCTGCTGCAAACGAACTTGCCGGAGCGTTGCCGGTAGCCTTCAATTTGCAAAATTATCCCAACCCGTTCCGGCTTTCAACGCGAATTGCTTTTGCGCTGCGGGAAGCCCTGGAGGTTGAATTAAAAGTGTTTGATGTCACCGGCCGCCTCGTGCGCAATTTAAGCGCAACCTCATTTCCGGCCGGGTCGCATGAGGTGCTTTGGGATGGCAAGAAAAACGATGCTGTTGACGCCGTCTCGGGAATTTACTTTGTTCATCTGCGATACCGTGCCGCCGAGGCGTCAAATTGGACGCAGCAGGTTCGCCGGGTGATGATGTTAAGATAAGCCGCAATGAATCAGCCTAAACTGATTGCCGCGAGCGTTAAATCAAGAGTTCCGCCTCAACGCGAACAGTTTAGGTTGATTTGCGGCATTAGTTAAGCGGCCTTTGCATCATGCGCACGGTTGTTCGCGAAAAATACTTTACTCTTACGTAAATAGTTTTATTTTTCTTGATGTGGCAGGGCGTTATTCCGGATGTCGGATCAATCGCAATGCAGTGAATGAACAGAGTTGCAAGCGAAGTTGTCGTCAAAAAAAGTTGAGCTTGTTAAGCAAACCGCCAGGCGAAATCACCCATGATCATACTTATCTTCTTTATTCTAAACTTTTTTTCCAGTGAAGCGCCGCCACCAGATCTGGCCCAATATTTTCAGGGTATTGATGGCGCTTTTGTGCTTTATGACGTGAAGCAGGATAAATATTATCGCCATAATACCAAACGCTGCGATGAGCGGCTGTCGCCATGCTCCACCTTCAAAATTCCGAATGCGCTGATTGCGTTGGAAACCGGCGCGGCATCCGATGCGAGTTTTACGCTCAAATGGGATAGCCTGAAAACGCCGCGGCAGAATCTATTCAACCCCGACTGGGCGCGCGATCATGATTTGCGCTCGGCGATGCGTTTTTCGGTGGTGTGGTATTTTCAAGAACTGGCGAGGCGTATTGGCGAACAAAATTATAAAAAGTTTCTTGGGCAAATGGATTATGGAAACCAGAACCTCGCCGGCGGCCTCGATAAATTTTGGCTGGCCAACTCGTTAAAGATTTCGGCCACTGAACAGGTCGAGTTTCTGAAAAAATTCTATTACGGCCAATTGGGCCTCTCGTCCCGCGCGGTTGATATGGTGAAATCAATCATTGTGCTTGAACAAACCGGGCAATATAAACTCAGCGGCAAAACCGGCGCCGGCCCGCGCGAGAATGGAAAAATGCTGGGCTGGCTCGTGGGCTATGTTGAAACAGATGCTAATGTTTATTTTTATGCGCTGAATATGGACGGCGAAAATTTCCAGGCCATTGCCGAGAAACGCCTTGCGCTCACCAAGGCATTGTTGCGGGAATTGAAAATAGTGCCTTGATTATCTTTTTAACCGCCCGTACTTGACCTGATCACTTTTTACGGGCGCTCATAATCTTTCCGGGAAAGGAGAGCTGCATGTCCATTGCGATCAAAAAGAAATTGGCGCCGGTTGCGTGGCTGGCCTATCTGCTTATCGGATTTGAAATCGTTTACATGATCAGCCCGTTAGCGCTGTATTATTATTCGGCGTATGGGCCGAGTTTGAATTTCCTGCATCGCTGGCCGCAGACGGCCTGGTTGAGCCAATTCTTTTTGCCGCATTACACGGAGTCGTCCTCCTGGATCTTAAATACGCTGCATCATGCCGGCTGGAAAATTTTTTATGCGGGGCTTATTTTGTTTCTCCTCGGCGCCGGGCAGATTTACTATGCGAAATTCACCAAGCAGGGCGCAGTGACCGGTGGGCTTTACCGTTGGGTGCGCAACCCGCAATACACGGCTTTCGCCATCATGGGATTCGGGGTTTTGCTTGTCTGGCCGCGTTTTCTGGTGCTCGTCATGTACGTCACCATGTTGTTCGTTTATTTTTGGCTCGCGAAGCACGAAGAGAAAGAATGCGACGAAAAATTTGGCGAGAGTTTCAAAAAGTATGTGGCAAATACGCCGATGTTCATTCCGCTGAAGCTCCCGGCTCTCCCGTGGCCGGAAGCAGGCATGAAACGTGTTGCGGCAAATTTTCTCTTGTTTGGCATTATGTTGCTTCTAACCGTTGGCATCGGGATGGGCGTGCGAAACTACGCGTTAAACCGTGTTTCGACTTTTTATGCGAATGACATGGCGGTGATTTCGACGACTTTGATGAGCAAGCCGGAGATGGAAAAAACGCTGCAAATCGCGCTCGCGTCTTCCGAGGTGCAAAACCAATTAGCACAGGCCGGATACGGCGCCGGCGCCAAACTGTTGAACTACATCGTTCCCTTGAATTGGGTTTTACCCGATCTGCCGCTCGAAAAATCGCCGGAGGGCGTGCACGGCCATCATCAGCCCAAAGCATTCAACCGCGACGAGTATAAAGTGCTTTTTACCAAAGCTAAATTAACCACGGTCCAACCAGTTGCCGATGAAGACATCATTAAAAAAACGGTGGCGAGAGCACCGCTCATTGTCGTGAAGCTTAATAAGGCAACCGGAGAAATTCTGGGAATTGAGCAACCGCCGGCTCATGTGCGCTGGGGCGATATTCCGACGCCGCTGTTTTAGAAATAGAAAAGTGAAGTCGGACTTGCGCATAATTTTTTTCTAATGTCAAAAAACTTTCGACGCGCAAGTCCGACTTCGCCTTCGCGCAAAGAGGTGCGAAATGATCTGGTTCAAAACGTTGCTTTTTACCATTGTTGCGCCCGGCACAGTGACGGTTTTATTGCCGTATATGCTATTGTCCTCTCGAGAAGGCGGAGCTTCACCGGAATGGACAGTGTTGCGATTTTTCGGCATCGCCCCGCTGCTCGTTGGTTTTGGCGTTTACCTTCGGTGTGCTTATGATTTTGCCGCGAAAGGGCGCGGCACGCCGGCGCCCTTTGATCCACCGAAAGAGTTGGTGCGCAGCGGCCTTTATCGCTACACACGCAATCCGATGTACGTCGGCATTATGCTCATTTTGCTTGGCGAAGCGATTTTTTTTACCAGCGCCACGCTATATTTTTATGCATCAGCGGTTTTTTTCGGATTTAATGGATTCATTTTGTTTTACGAAGAGCCGACGTTGCGCCGCTTGTTTGGGGAGTCTTATTCGCGCTATTGCGCTGAAGTGCCGCGTTGGTTACTGAAATGATTATAAAACTTGCAAAACCTTCATTGGTCGGTCGCTGAGGCTGATTTGATTTCAAACGCTCAAAGGATTGCACCGGAAGCTCGTTGGCGTGCTGCTGCTCTTGGGCGGTAATGCGAAAATTCAGAAAAAGAATCGCCCCCAGATGGACTGCGATAAAATTTTTAACCGGTGCTGGCTCTTTTATTTGAGCCGGCAAAACAAACAGGCCATCTGTTTCGACAGATGGCCTGCTATTTTCAAAGTTGATTAAAAAACTGTTTTTCTAACAAGGCCAAGCGCCCTCGAATTTTGCGCTTCGGATGCTTTAACCTTATTTCACCAACGCCAGTGTAATTTTCGTCGCTGTGGTTTGTGGGATGGTCATGTTTTGCGGGCCGGTAACCGCAATCGTCATTTCCAAATCGGAGTCGGAAGTCATGGCCACCAACAAGCCTGCTTTCGGGGCAAAATAAACGATGCCAGAAGTCGGGCCTTCGCCTTCGAAGAAAAGCTTCGCGCCCATTTGCGCGCCTTCACCTTTAATTGAGGCTTTGCCTTTCGTCATTAAGCGCACGCAGTTGTAGCCTAACGTGTCCACCTCGTTGCCGATCGTGTAGGTCGTTGCCGTCGTCACCATCATTTTACCGCCGGCCTGGTTCATGGTATCGACTTTATTGGTCGTCCAGGATTCACCGGCTTTCATTTCTTTGCCAGAAAGTTCAATGAGGTTAAACGAATTTTGCCGGCCACCGCTCACTTGCGCCATCACGCCCGAGAGTTTAACGCTATCGATAATAACGGAATTTAGTTTTTTCCCGGCCGCATTCATGGTGTAACGCGTGCGTTTTCCAATGAGGCCCGCCGGATTGATAAAAGTCGAATCCATGCCCATCATGGCGTTTTTGACTTGCGTTTGCATAGAGTCGATTGCATACACAAAAGTAATATCACCGGTTTTGGTGACGTCTTCAACCTCGAGATGCATGACGGTTACGCCCTGGACGGATGACGACATCTCGCGGCCCATCATTTCCATCGACTGCTCCGTCGACGTTTTCATTTTGTATTTAAGCCGCTGGCCTTTTTTCATGCTAAACGCCAGCTTGTAAACGCCGGCACTGGCCATGACTAAACCAGCCAACAAACTCATTGTGACACCAACTTTCCACAACTTCGGCATAGACATAAGTTCTCCTCAGGTTATAGGGGTTATTCAAATTCAATTGCCGTCGATGATTTCGGCTCGACCAACCGATAACGCGCATCAGAATTGGCGACCCGCCATGCAACGCGAAACGCCAAAGTGGCAATGCGCGCGATTTTTGTCTCGTTTATTTTTTCCGGATTGTCGCTCACCTGATGATAATCCGGATGCTCACCGGTGAAATAGAATAGAAAGGGAATTTTTTTGCGCGCAAAATTGTATTGATCGCTGCGGTTGTGATAGCGCTCAATCGAATAGTCGAGCTTGAAGCCAATACTTTGATTTTCTTCTTCATTTATTTTAATCAAATCGGGGCTGCGCGTCAAGCCGCCGACGGAAACCGAGTCGGGCGCGTTGCGGCCCACCATATCGAGATTCAGCATCGCGACCGTATTATCCAAAGCCCACAACGGTTGTTCGACATAGGCGCGCGAACCAAACAAGCCTTTTTCTTCGCCGGCAAACGTCATCAACAACACGCTGCGTTTCGGCTTTTTCTTTGAGGCGCTGAACGCTTTGGCAATCACCAGCACGGCGCTCGTGCCGGAGGCGTTGTCATCCGCGCCGTTGAAAATATAATCTTCGCCTTCGCCGTGCTGCTTTTTATAGCCCACGTGATCATAATGCGCGCCGATGACCACCAACTCGCTTTTTAATTTCGGATCGGCGCCTTCGATAAGGCCAATCACATTGCGCGTCGGCTGCAGCGTCGCTTCCGTGGTGGTTTGCAATTTCACCTGTACATTCGCCAACGCTTTAGAGTGCGGCTGACGGGTGCGATCGATTTTCTGCTGCCAGCTCCGCAACGTATCAACACTGCCGGCAATTTGTTGAATGACCGTTTCGCCCACCTGCACCACGGGAATTTTTTCTTTCTCCGCCAGGGCCAAGGTCAACGGCAGCGCGTCGTCCGGAATGCCGTCGAAGAGCGACGGCCAGGGAAAACCGCGCGGCGTTAAACTGCGGTGATTTGCCGGATCGGTGACGATCAACAAACCCACCGCGCCATGCTCAATGGCGTTCTGCACTTTCGTCGAAACCTGCGAATGCGAGGTTTCTTTTTCGCCGGCAAAGGGGCTGGCCGGATCCTTTTCGCCCGGTTCGTGACGCAAGGCGAGAACAATTTTGCCTTTAACGTCCAGACCGGCGTAGTCATCATAGTTGTATTCGGGCGCGGTGATGCCATAGCCGGCAAATACCAACGGCGCGGCCACCAGCTCGCTCGCCGTCATATCGAACGGCATGAAATCTTGTTTAATCGTGTAAGCCACCTCGCGCTCGCCGGCCGTCACCGTCAGCGCATTCTCCTGGCCCAAGCGAATGATGCTCAAATTAAAATTATTGAAATAGCTGCCGTGCATCGGCTTGAGGCCAAGACGCTTGAACTCCGCGGCAATATATTCTCCGGCGCGTTCCAACTCCGGACTCGGCGTGTCACGGCCTTTGAGCGAATCGGAGGCAAGGAAATTGATATGTTGGCGAATATCCGTGGCGCGAATGGCCTCCAACGCCTCGCGCGGCGGGGTGGGATTTTGACGAAAGACAAATAAAGAAACTATCCCCCACAGTAAAGACGGCGCTTTTAACATGTATGATCCTCTCACGTGACTGAATAGGAATTTCAACAAAAATATTTTACGACGGTATTTTTGCTCTTGTTGCGAGGGTTCCTAAACCCCGGATGATTTGACGAAATTCTGGCTACTTCTCGAAATAACGCTCAATTGCTGCCAGCATTTTTTGAGCGCGGGCTTGTTCGTATTTATTTTCCGGCGCCATCTCCGCGGCGTTATCAATTTTGGCGGCAATCACCTCATTCAATAATCGGGTGAAGAGCGCGCGATCTTTTTTCTTCACCGCATAGGTTTCCGCATACAGCCGCTTATTGGCTAAAAAATTGGGCGCCAGCGCTACGACGGCCTCAAATGTGCGTTTGGAATCATCCAAATCGACAAACGGAGCGCGGCCGCGCGTCGGCAACACGGCGAAGTAGCGATAAGCCCCGCCGTAATAATAATTCGGCTCCAGCTCGCGCAAACGCGTCATAAAGATTTCCGCCCGGCCTTTGTTGCCATAACGCACGCGCCACGGCTGCTTTTCGGTCCATTGCGCCAGATTCGCCGCCGTCCAGTACAGTGTCGGCGTCCAGGTGCGATCAAGCAATGCCAGCGCACGTTTATCATCCTTGGTTTTCAAATATTTCATGCGAAAATCGTTGTTGAGCGACAACGCGCGCTCGCCGGTTTCGAGGCCGCTCAAGAACCGTGCAGCTTGCGAATCCGGATCCGTCTCGATATAATCGCCGACGAAATAATAGGCGCGCGACAACTTGGTGCCTATCTCGCGATTGGGATGCGCCGCATACGCGCGTTTGAACGCTTCCAATGCTTGCCGCGCTTTCAGCGGATCGCTGCGTTGCGCCCAGAGATTTTCTGCATCTTTTTGCAGCGCCGCCGCGTTGGCCGTGGGTTGCGGCGGCGGCAGCGGCCGTTCTAAAATCGCCGTTTGCCGTCCGGCGCAACCGAAGAATAAAACACTAAGAACAAGCAGAGACTGTTGCAAATTCCAATTTATGCGCCACATTCCTCGTCCTTGAGTCTGAAACGGAGTGACAAACTTTAGCTGATCTGCCCGCGTGCAATCAGTGCTGCACATTTCGCGGGCGGCGCCGCTAAAACCTCGCGCTTCGAATACTTCGAATACAAAAAAATCGGGCGACAAAGAGGCGCTACAACACCCTTCTGTCACCCGAATCAGTTTTAATAACTATGCTTCCATTTAGGCAGCTTCGACTTGATTCAACTTTGCCGGTTTTACCGAATTACCGCCCTTTTTATCGAGCGGTACATTACCCGATTCCACCAGGTAATGAAATTGTTTGCGAAACGCCTCGAGCGAAATTCCCGCGGTGGCGGCGTATTTCGCCAACTCGTGGGGATCGTCAAAATCATCATCGGACAAACGAATCATGTAACGCCGCGCGATATCATAATATTCCGAGCTGACATCGACCATGCGCACGCGGGTCTTGCCGGTTTTGGGATCGATAATGTCTTTGAAATACATCGGCACGAAGCGCCCGTTTTGAATCGACACCATCGCCGCGTTGCCGCCCTCGATAATAAAACGCGCTGCGCAATAGCCGAGGTCGCGCGTGTATTCCATGTCGAACGGAATCGGATCGGCGCAACGGAGCTCATAGCCGATGTTTTTCGCCACGATCGTCGCTTTGAGATTGAACTCTTTCAGACGTTTTTGCACTTCGGATTTGAGGATCTCGCCAAAATTGATTTCCGCGAGGCGAATGTTGTCGTGCGCATCGCGCTCGATTTCCACCAACGCCTGCAAATCCTGTGGATCGAGAATTTCGACGAGGCCTTCGGCCAAAACCGCGACGCCGTCAGGATGGCCATAACTCAGGCGCTTGATAATCGCCCCGGCCAGAATATCGATCAAGCGGGCTAGCCGTAATTTGCCTTCCGAAAATTCCTCGGGAATCAACGTCAACGTCGCGCCCGCGGCTTTGCCGATACCAAGCGCGAGATGCCCGGCCTTGCGCCCCATCGCCACGATGAAATACCAGCGTGAAGTGGTTTGCGCATCGACCATTAAATTTTTCACAATATCCACGCCGATGTGCCGCGCGGTTTGAAAACCGAACGTGTGCATGCCCAGCGGCAAGTCGAGATCGTTGTCAATCGTTTTCGGCACGTGCACCACGTGAATGCGGCCGCCGGCCATTTGCTCCAGCTTCAACGCGGAAAACGCCGTGTCGTCGCCGCCGATCGTGATCAGACGATCGACATTCAAACGCAGCAACGAAGTGACGGTGGTTTCGAGCAGCTTGGGGTCTTTCGTCGGATTGGCGCGCGCGATGCCGATGTACGAGCCGCCGCGAAAATGAATGCGGCTCACTTATA
>CAYUVM010000142.1:0-9012 GCA_964447935.1 uncultured Cytophagia bacterium
TTGTCCTCGTTGGACGTTTGTCCTCTAGTTTTAAGATAACATTGTCAAGTTCATTCGCGGCTTGAAATATAGGAAAATTGTTTAAACATTCCTGACGCTGGCCACTGATTACTTTATTCATAGCGCAGCGCTTCGACCGGATTCGCCAGCGCGGCTTTAATGGCTTGTGTGCTCACGGTTGCAAGCGCGATGAATAACGCAAAACCTCCCGCGAGTGCGAATACCCACCAACTGAGGTCGATGCGATACGCGTAGTTCTGCAAAACTTTGCTCATGACGATATAAGCAAACGGCCAGGCAATCAGATTGGCGAGCAGTACAAGCAGAGCAAATTCACGCGAGAGCAGCTTGACAACCCGCGGCACCGAAGCGCCGAGCACTTTGCGAATGCCGATCTCTTTGGTCCGGCTGGTCGCGGCCAATGTTGACAGGCCGAATAAACCGAGACACGCGAGGAGGACGGCAAAGACGGTGCTGTAGGAAATAATTTTTTGCCAACGCAGATCGGTTTCATATTGGCGCTGAATATCTTCATTCACAAACGTGAAGTCGAATGGCGTATTGGGCGCGATAGTGTGCCACTTTTCTTCGACGAGCTTGATGGTCGCCGGAATGTTCATGGCACTGACGCGCACGAGAATGTCATTGATGCCAAAGTCGGGATCCATTAAAAGAACCGCAGGCTGAATGCGGCGATGCAGCGAGAGAAAATGATAATCTTTCACCACACCGATGACGACCGGGCCGCCGGGAATTTTTTCGTCGTTCCAACCAGAAAGCCGGCGGCCGAGAACCGGCTCCTGCCAGCCCAATTCCTGCACCAGCGCTTCGTTGACAATGACGGAATTCATGAGGTCGCTTTGGAGCTCGCGTGAAAAATTTCGGCCCGCGATCAGCTTAATGCCGAGCATGTCGAGATAATCATAATCCACACCGAAGAAGGACGCCGTGCGCTCCACACCTTCATGGGTAAAACCATTGAGATCCCAGCCTTTGTTGAAAGCCGCGCTCGTGCCGGAGACGCTCAACACTTGTTGCGGATACGCATTGAGTGCTTCGCGCAGGCGCAACATTTTTTGGCCGCCGTCGCGGCTCGCACCGCCAAAGCTGTTGATCGCGATGACATGTTCGGGATTGTAACCGAGATTGCGAGAAGCAATGAATTGCTGTTGCCGCGAAATAAAGATTGCGCAAACGATCAGAAAAATCGCCAGGCCGAATTGAAAGACTACGAGCGTGCGCGTGAAAAAACTTTTTTGCCGCAATTTCAATGAGCCTTTTAAAACCGTTGCCGGTTGAAAACGTGAAATGAACGCCGCCGGATATCCGCCCGCCAATAAGCCGATGAGCGGCAGCAATCCGAGCATCGCGAGCAGCGCCCAGCCGCCGGAAAGTTGTTGCAATGACAATTCTTTTTGCGTGAATTGTTTGAATACTGGAAGAAATAATTCCGCCAGCATCACGCCCAACACAAATGCGAGCGCGCTCAACAGCAAAGCTTCGCCGCCGAATTGCCGCACGAGCTGCAGGCGAAATGCACCGAGCACTTTGCGCATGCCGACTTCGCGCGCACGGCTGGTGGAACGGCCAAGCGTGAGCGTGATAAAATTGATGCACGCGATCGCCAACACCAAAATTGCGATACCGGCCAGAATCACGGCGTACATCGGATTACTTACCGGCTCGCGCGAGCTGCCGACGGAAGTATCCAAATGCATCGCGGTCATTGGCTGCAGCCGGAGTTGCAGCGCGTCATCGCTTTTCGCCATCAAGCCGCGCTCTTGATTGCGTTTGCGCATGTCGCCCCAATATTTGGTGACAAACGGGGCGAACTTGCTCTCCAGCGTTTTACTCTCTACGTCTTTTTTCAACAGAACATACACCGAACCGTTAAAATTTGTCCAGCGCGTGAGATTGCGCTCATACTGCGGAAACTTCGTAATGTGCATGGCAAAATCGAATTGAATGCTGGAGTTGTCCGGCGGATTCTCCACGACTCCGGCAACGATGACGTCAACTTGCCCGCGCCAATTTTTGGTAATGAGCTGCTTGCCCATCGGATCTTCCGAACCGAAATATTTTTCCGCGATACGCCGGGTGATCACGGCGGAATTGGGATCGGCAAGCGCCTTGGCGGGATCGCCTTGCAACGTCTGGAAATCAAACACTTCAAAGAGGGTCGGATCGGTAAAAATGAAGCCTTCCGAAAAATGTTTGTTGCCATACGAGACCGCACCGCCGCCGGTAAAAATGCGAATCGTTTGCTCAATCTCCGGATATTCCGCCTGCAAGGTCGATCCGAGCGGCAACGGTTGATACGCTTGCTGCTCCACCCCACCATCGGCTTGGTGTTCAACGATAATCGTGCGATAAATCCGATTCGCCTGCGCATGAAATTTGTCGAACGACCATTCGTGCTCGACAAAGAGCAAAATGAGCAGGCAGCACGCGACGCCGAGCGCGAGGCCACAGATGTTAATGAACGCATACAGTTTTTGGCGCAAGAGATTGCGCAGCGCGATTTTAAGATAATTTTTGAACATGTTTTTTCCGAAATTTTGTCCGCAGTCGAAAGCCGCAGTCGTAACGATTGCCTTTTCTTCTTTATTCGTATACTTTTTTGCCTCACTCGTACCGCAACGCTTCCACCGGATTTGCGGTGGCGACTTTGAGTACCTGGGAGCCAACCGTCAGTGCCGCGAGCGCGAATACAATCGCGCCGCCAAGCAGGAACGGTAATGCACTGAAGCCGACGTGATAAGCATAGATACTTTGCAGCAAAGCTTGCATTGCAAAATAACCCGCGCCGGAAGCTAAAATCGTTGCCGCCAGCAAAAGCCGAACAAATTCCTTGTTCACTAAATTCATAATGTTCGCCATCGTCGCGCCGAGTACTTTGCGAATGCCAATCTCCTTCGTGCGTCGCGCGAGATTCAACGCCACCAGCGCAAACAATCCCATCGCCGCAATTACCATGGCGAGCACCGAAATATAAATGAACATGGTTTTGATATTCTCGCTCACTTCAATGGCTTCGGCCATCACTTCATTTTGATAAAACCCCTCATAAGGCAAATCGGGCACGACGCGGGTCCACGTTGCGCGCAGAAATTCGTTGGTGGCCGTCAAATTTTCCACGGGCACGCGCACGGCAATGTGGCGCAGATTGGCGGGCGGCGCCATACGAAAGAGGCAGGGCGTGATCGGCCGCCACACGCCGTCGTTATAAAAATCTTCCACCACGCCGATCACGGTATAACGCAGCGTATCGAGGCTCACAGTTTGGCCGATGGGGTTGTCCCAGCCAAACTCCGCGGCTAATTTTTGATTGACGATAACCGCCTCCTGCAAATCTGTGGGAAGATTTTCATCGAACATGCGGCCTTGGGCGAGACGAACCTGCATGGTTTCGAGATAATTGTAACCCACGCTCAACATCGAGGCGTCAATTTTTTGTGAGGCGTGCGCCACCGTGGCGCCCCCCCAATTGTACCCCACATGATTCATCGCCGCACCTATGCTCACCAGCTCCGGGTTTTGCGCAATTGCGTTCTTATAAGGTTCATAGTATTTCGCTTCGCGCAGCGGCACAACAATCACCAGGTCTTTGCCATAGCCTAAATCAAAATCGCGCAGAAAACCGGCGTTCTGCACGAACACGATGCCGGCAATCACGGTCAAAATCGAAATCGTAAATTGAAATGTGAGCAGCGCCCGCGACAGCCATGACGTGCCACCGAATTTTTGTTTGCCGCGCAATATCGCGACGGGATGAAACGCGCTCACGTAAAATGCCGGATAGGTTCCGGCCACGAGTCCCAAAAATAAAAGCAGCCCGGCGAGAAACAGCAGCAGGCCGCGATTCTGCGCGTAATCCAGCGTCAACTCGAAATAAGTCCATAGTGCGTCATACGCGGGCACGAAAATTTCCGCCAACGCGATGCCCAATGCCAACGCAATGGCGCACAGCAATAAATTCTCGCCGAGAAATTGCCAGATCAACTGCCGGCGAAAGCCACCGATCACTTTGCGTATGCCGATTTCTTTCAAACGCTGCGAGGAATAGGCAATGGCGGTGTTGATGTAATTGAAGCACGCCATGAGCAAAAGTAAAACAGCAATAACACTCGGTGCCATGATGCCGGCCGGGTGCATAGCTTCCTTCAAAATATCGAAACGCACGTCGCGCGCGCTCATGGCCATGCCTTGCAACGGTTCGATGGCGAAGCGTTTGATTTGCATATCCGGCGCAATCTCGGCGTTGTGCACTGCAAGATACTTGTCCATTTTCTGCGCCAAGCCGGCCATCTGGGTTGGGTCGGCAGCCTGCACGAATGTAATATGCGCCCAGTCGGTCCAATCGTTTGCCTTGTCAATGCCCGCGTCCAAAAGAAGTTCGAGTGAGGCTAACACATCGGCCTGTATGCTGGAATTGTCGGGAACTTTCTGTGCGACGGCGCCGACGAAAAATTCACGCGGCTGGCCGTCGCGGTAGCGCATCGTGACTTGTTTACCGATTGGATTCTCCGCGCCGAAATATTTCAGCGCGAGCGCTTCGCTCAAGACAATTTTATTTTTATCGCGCAGCACGTTCTTCTCGCCGTATTTTAACGGGAACGAGAACATCTCGAAAAATTCAGGATCAACATGCAGCACGCCTTCATTAAAAATTTTATCGTCGGATTTAAAAACCACGGTGGCAATCGTCAACCGCACGGCTTTTTTTTTTTTTTTAAAATCCTGCGTCAAGGCCGGGCCTAGCGGCCGCGGCGCATAGCCCCACACCCGCTCTCGCCCGTTTTGCATGCGCACCGTTTTGAGGCGATAAATCTCCTGCGCGTTTTGATGAAACATATCGAAGCTCACGTTGTAATCGTGGTTCAAATACGCCACGATACAAAAGGCCACGGCGACGCTCAAGCCGAAAATATTAATGAAACTATACAGTTTATTCTTCAGCAGATTGCGATACGCGATTTTGAAATAATTTTTGAACATTGAACTCTCCTTGGCGAGGCGCATAGAGCAATGCGCCTTGCTTATTCGTATCGCAGCGCTTCCACCGGGTTGAGCAGCGCCGCTTTGATGGCTTGATAACTCACGGTAAGCCAGGCGATCATCAGCGCGAGCACACCGGCGAGCACAAAAACGGTCGGGTTTAATGGCGTGCGATACGCGAAATCTTGCAGCCATTTATTCATTACGAAATATGCCACGGGCGCAGCGAGCAGAAACGCAATAACAACGAGTTTGGTAAAATCTTTTGAGAGCAAAACGATAATTTGTTGCACCGAAGCGCCGAGCACTTTGCGCACGCCGATTTCTTTGGTGCGCTGCTCGGCGATGAACGAGGCGAGACCGAACAAGCCGAGGCACGCGATGCCGATCGCGAGAACCGTGAAATGCCCAAAAATTTGGCTCTGCCGCGCTTCGGCGGCGAAGAGCCGGCCAAAATCTACATCAAGAAAAAAGTAACGCGGCGGGTAGCCCGGCTCGAAAGCCTGCCATTTTTCTTGCAGCGTTGCGAGCGTCGCTGCAATATTTTCGGGACGCACGCGCACGGTGATATATTGATAATCCGACGGCGAAATGCTCATCGCCAGTGGCTTGATCTCTTGATGCATCGACTCATAATGAAAATCTCTCACCACGCCGATGATCGTACGTTGATCATCTTCATTATTCGCGCCGACGGCCACTTCCGTTAACCGTTTGCCAACGGCGGCTTCCGGCGTCATGCCCATGTAGTGTGCCGCGGCTTCATTGATCACAAAAGCATCGCTGGTATCTGAAACAAACTCGCGAGAGAAACCGCGCCCGGCGACCATATCGATTTGCAACGCCGGCAAGAAATCCTCGCTGACCCGCATCACTTTCAACGAATAAATCACTTCATTGGAAACGCCTTCCGGGCGATAAACGGTGTCATTGTCAACCCGCCCGGGCACCGAACTCGTTGCGCCGACAGCAACTACGTTGGGATTGCGCAGCAACTCTTGCCGAAAACTTTCATATTGTTGCTGGCCGGCACGCGTTTCAATGGGCAGCACGACGACTTGCTCTTTCGCAAAACCCAGGCGCTTGTTCTTCATATATTGCAATTGCTGAAACGCTACGCCGGTGCCGACAAGCAAGACAATCGAAATGGCAAACTGCAGCACCACGAGCGCGCTGCGCAGCCACGGGCTTTTCGTCCCGCCGAGGCGGGACAGACTTCCTTTCAAAACAGCCGCCGGTTGAAAAGCCGAGAGCACAAACGCCGGATAAATACCGGCCACCGCGCCGATCATCAACGCGATACCGACGAGGCCGGAAATAAAAACCAGATTGCCGCTAAAACGCAGTGACAACGCCTTGCCCGCAAGGTTATTGAAAACAGGCAGCAACATCTCAATCAAAAAAATGGCGATCAACAACGCCAGCAATGACAACAAAATCGACTCGCCAAGAAACTGTTTGATAAGCTGCCGGCGCTCGGAACCCAAAACTTTGCGCAAACCCACTTCTTTGGCACGATTGGAAGAGCGCGCAGTGGCGAGGTTCATGAAATTGATTGCGGCGATCAGCAAAATAAAAACCGCGATAGCGGTGAGAATATAAACATATTTGATGTCGCTTGTCACCGCTAGATCGTTCTGCGCGGTCGAGTGCAAGTAAATGCTCGGCAACGGTTGCAGATAAAAATCATATTTCGCGCCGGCGGCAATCGCTTCTTCAAACGATTTTCCGATAGCCTGCTGGATTTGCGGCGCAACATATTTTTTCACCAGCGCCGGAAACTTGGCTTCAAGCTGTTGCGGCGCATAATTTTCTTGCAACAGCACATAGGTATAATAGGAATTGCTGATCCAGACCGGACTTTGACTGCGCGGCTGGGTGACGAGCGAAGCGAGAAAGTCGAATTGCAAATGGGACTGGCGCGGAATATCTTTCAACACGCCAGTGATTTTGTAATCGACTCGATTATCATAGCGCAAAAATTGGCCCAGCGGGTTTTCATTTCCGAAATATTTGTGCGCCATCTTCTCGGTGAGCACAACCGAATTGGGCTGCACCAATGCCGTCTGCGGATCGCCGCTGAGCAGCGGAAAGGTAAACACCTGGAAGACACTGGAGTCCGCAAATAAAAACCCGTCTTCATAAAAGCGATTATTTTCATGGCCAATCAAAACTCGGCCGATATCCCAGAATCGCGTGGTCCCGCGCACTTCGGGATATTCTGCCAGCAGGGCCGCCGCCATTGGCGCCGAACTGGTGGCCGCGTTGATCGGCGTTCCACTCACCGCCGCCGACAACGCGACGCGGTAAATGCGGTCGGCGTTTTTATGAAAGCGATCGAAACTGAGTTCATCCTGCACGTACAACATAATCAGCGCACAGCATCCGATACCAATCGCTAATCCCGCGATATTGATTAATGAATACGCTTTATGCTTGCGCAGATTGCGCAGGGCGATTTTGAGGTAGTTTTTGAACATTGGTAAATCTCCACTGCATAGCGCGTGGCGCATAGACATGCCATACTCTATGCAATATATTCTAAACCATTTTCAGCGTTTTTCTAAAATTCGATAACTTTCGACAGAGATGGTCGAGGCCTTCCAGAAAATCGTCTTGCGCCTTTTCATCAATCAATTTTCTTCGGAAAAGTATGATCGTGATGTTGGCATTCTCAAATGTCGATCTTCTGGCAATATCAAGAAATCGCGCGAACTCTTTGTCGGAATCACATCCCGAGCCTTCGGCAATATTGTTTGACATGCTCATTCCTGCGCCACGCACTTGTTCCGCGAAACGATAGAGATGTTTCTGCTCCAACATATCGGCAATATCGAAAAGCCTGTCACCAAGCTCGATTGCCATCTTCCAAATTTCCAGATTTTGAAATCTGAACTTTGCCATCATCCGCCTCCCTTTCCCTTTTTTAAAAACTCCAACTGCTCCGCTATGCCCTCTGCACTATGCGACTTAAAGCCTCACCTTCTCCTTAAAATTCTCCGTCACCACGTGTCCATCAAAAAGGTGCACGGTACGATGCGCAAACTCGGCATACGATGGCGAGTGCGTAACCATCACCACGGTGGTGCCGGTTTCATTCAAATCGGTGAGCATTTTCATCACTTCATCACCGTGCGCGGAGTCGAGATTGCCGGTGGGTTCGTCGGCGAGGATGAGTTTGGGCTTGGCAACGAGGGCGCGGGCCACGGCGACGCGTTGTTGCTGGCCGCCGGAAAGCTGTTGCGGAAAATGATTTTTGCGATGCATGATTTGCATTTGCTCCAACACTTCGCTCACGCGTTTTTTGCGGTCCGCCGCGGAGACGCCGAGATAGAACAGCGGCAACTCGACATTTTCATACACCGTCAATTCGTCGATGAGATTGAAACTCTGAAACACGAAACCGATATTGGCCTTGCGCGTGTTGGCGCGCTGGCGTTCGGTGAATTTCGAGACCTCCTGATCGAGGAAAAAATATTCGCCATCACTCGGATTATCCAGCAGGCCGAGCAGATTCATCAACGTTGACTTGCCGCAACCCGACGGCCCCATGATGGCGACGAATTCGCCGGACTTCACTTCGAGATTGATGTTGTTGAGGGCCGTGGTTTCCACTTCTTCGGTGGTGTACAGCTTTCTGAGATTGTGAGTCTTGATCATTTCTGGCTCCTGATAAAACTCGTACTTATACTCTTTCTCTTACTCCTTCTCGCTTTTTAATGAACGAGTAAAAGTATGAGTGCGATAATGAGTAAGAGTGAGGTTCAGACAACGGTTATTTGATATACATCGCCAACATCCCTTTCACGACGGCGACTTCATGGGTGAGGCGTTCACAACTGTTTGCATTCAGCAGACCGTGGCCGCACGCCGACAACAAATGCGCTTCCAGATCGTTCGCGGCGCGCCAGGCGGTTCTAAATAATTCGACCATTTCTTGCGGCACAAGGTTGCCGCAAGCTTTCACGATATTCGCCACCATCGCCAAACAATCGTGGCGAATTTGATTGGTCA
>CAYUVM010000143.1:0-8997 GCA_964447935.1 uncultured Cytophagia bacterium
CAACCATCGCACACCTCCGGCAACAATTTGGTTTCGATCAACCGCTCACCGTTCAGTATGCCAAATGGCTGTGGCAATGGTCACACTTTAATTTGGGCTACTCTTTAACCCAACATCGCCCGGTTGCCAACATTCTGGCCGAAGCCATTCCCATGACCTTACAATTGACGCTGCCGGTGCTGCTGGTGAGTTTTGCCGGCGGCATTTCGTTGGGAACAATCGCAGCATTGTACCGTCATCGTTGGCCGGATCGTTTGTTGAGCAACGGCATCTTAGCCATTTACTGTATGCCAAGTTTCTGGCTGGGTCTGGTGTTGATTTTGATTTTTGCCGTTCATTTGGGATGGTTGCCTAACGCACATGCAGCCTCGATTTTCGTGGAAGAGCGCAACCCCGGAGCAATTTTAAAAGATCGATTTTTGCATTTAATACTGCCCACTGTTACATTAGCATTGCCGGGCATTGCCGTCACCACGCGCTATGTTCGTGAGATTTTAATTAACGCCCTGGAATCAAGTTTCATGGCCCTCGCCCGCGCCAAGGGATTGCCGACAGGGCAAATGATGCTGTATCATGCCTTGCCGCATACGGTGCTGGCACTATTCTCACTGCTCGGGCTGAGCCTACCTTTCATCTTCGGCGGCGCGTTTCTCACCGAAATTATTTTTGCCTGGCCCGGCATGGGGCGGGTCACCCTCGAAGCCATTTTTAGCCGCGACTACCCCGTAATTTTAGCCGCCACCGGCGTTTCCGCACTCATGGTTATCGCTGGTAACTTACTCGCAGATATTCTCTACAAATTTGCTGATCCGAGAATAAGATAAGAACACTCGCACCTATTGCAGCGCGTTTTTCAAAATCTGTAACCGCGAGTATGCGTACGAATAGGAATAATACCCGAATAGTTTGTTTGATGCTCCGAATGCATGTCTAAAATTTGGTATCGCTTCAAGCAGCAGAAGCTTGCGCACCTTGGGTTTGTTTTAATCACCGTTTGGATGCTGCTCGGGCTTTTTGCGCCGAAGTTGGTGCCGCATGATCCTTTTGCGCTAGTGCCCAACCAGCGTTATCAAGCTCCAAACGCGCATCACCTCTGCGGAACTGATCAATTCGGGCGCGATATCTTGAGTCGTTTACTCCTCGGCTCCCGCGTTTCGCTCAGCCTCGGTTTGGCCGTTACCGCCGTCGCTTTACTGATCGGAACCGCGCTGGGCGCCGTCGCCGGAAATTTTGGCGGTGCGCTCGACGCCGTAATCATGCGCGGTGTCGACTTGCTCTTGTCTTTTCCAGTTATTTATTTGCTCGTCACTGGCGTCGCTTTTTTCGGCACGAACTGGACCATTCTGGTTTTAGTGATGGGATTGACCTCGTGGATGGATGTAGCACGTCTCGTGCGCGCGGAGGTTTTGTCGCTGAAAGAACGCGATTTCATCAAAGCCGCGCACGTTCTTGGTTTGAGCCAGCGTCGAATTGTTTTTCGCCATCTGCTGCCGAACGCATTGTCGCCGATAATTGTTTTGTTTGCATTGCGTCTCGCCGATGCTATTCTCATTGAGTCGAGCTTGAGTTTTCTCGGCCTCGGGGTGCAACCGCCGGCGGTAAGCTGGGGCAGTATCATTCGCGACGGCCGCGATGTTCTTGCCCAGGCTTGGTGGATTGTGACCTTTCCCGGCCTGGCCATCGTGCTCACCACCATGGCGCTAAATTGGATCGCTGAAGGTTTGCGTCAGAGTTTGCATTAGCTCTTTTAAAACCATAAATGTGCGCGAATTTTCATGAATACAAATATTAGCGGTTTAATAACGGTGCAAGGTTTTCATTATACAAAATAATGGCAAAGCGCGAATTACTTAAAATCGATAATCTCGAAATCCGTTTTTATGCAGAACCACCAAGGGAAAATCTTGTCGTTGACAGATTTAACTTAGATATTTTCCCCGGAGAAACGCTGGCGCTGGTTGGCGAATCCGGCTGCGGCAAAACCACCGTGGCCCGCGCCATTTTGCGGTTAATTGCATGGCCCGGTAAAATAACCAACGGTAAAATTTTTTACGGTGGCGAGAATTTACTCGCGCTGCCGGAAAAGCGTCTTCGCAAAATTCGCTGGAAAGAAATCGCGATGATTTTTCAGGAGCCGGCTGCCGCGCTTAATCCCTTGCGCCGCCTTGGGCCGCAAATGACTGAAGTGCTTCGTCTGCACCTGGGCCTCAACAAAAAATCTGCAGAAGAAAAAACTTTGCATCTCTTTGAATCCGTCGGTCTGCCTGAACCCTCGCGTTGCTTTAGAGCTTATCCACACGAATTGAGCAGCGGCATGCGCCAGCGCGCGATGATCGCGATGGCGATTGCCTGTCGCCCGGCCTTGATTATCGCTGACGAACCTACGGCGGCACTCGACGCCCATCACCAAACCGAAGCGCTCGCTTGCTTGCAGCGCTTGCAGCAGGAGCATGAATTGAGTTTGCTTTTTATTACTCACGACCTCAGCCTGGTTGCCACCTGGGCGCACCGCGTTGCGATTATGCAACACGGAAAAATTATCGAAGTCGAAACCACCGAGCGAATACTTTCGCAGCCACGACGCCCGCATACGAAAAAACTTTTAGAAGCGGCGAAGCGTTTTCAGATAGACGGCATGGAAAGTTTGGAGGTTCATCATGCATCCAGCGCCGCCGCTGGTTGATATTGTTCAACTCAAAAAATATTACCCTCGCCGCAAAGGCCTATTGACCAAAATCCCCGAGGCGGTGCGGGCCGTTGATGATGCGAGTTTACAAATTTTCACTGGAGAAACCGTCGCCCTCCTCGGCGAGTCTGGCAGCGGAAAAACCACCCTGGCACATTGCTTGTTTCGCCTAACCCCACCAACGGCTGGAAGAATCTTATTTCATGGCCGCGAAGTGTGGGCCATGCAGCGCGATGGTTTGAAACAATTTCGCCGGCAGGCCCAATTCATTTTTCAAGATGCCGGCGCGGCGCTCAATCCGCATTTAACCGTTGGCAGCGCTATCGCCGAGCCATTGCTCGCGCATTGCATTCTGGAGAAAAAAAACGCGCAGCATCGCACACACGAGTTGCTGCAACAGGTCGGCTTGAGTGCACAACATTTTGACGCACTGCCGGGCGAGTTGAGCAGCGGCCAGCGCCATCGCGTTGTCATCGCCCGCGCTCTGGCGCTGCAGCCGAAATTTATCGTTGCCGATGAGCCCTTTTCCTCTCTTGATGTGCTGAACAAAAGCCGCCTCCTGGATTTATTTATTTCATTGCAACATCAATTGGGGCTGACTTGCTTGTTTATATCGCACGATCTGGGTTTAGTCAAAAAATTTTGTAGCCGCGTCATCGTGATGCATCAAGGCAAGGTGGTGGATGGCCATTTCAATCCAGTCTGATTTTTCACCTCTCTAATCGCTTTAGCTTTGCGTTTCGCCGCATCAATTTTTGGCCGCTGATTCCCCACAATTCCATCTTGTTTTCCGTCATTTTTTTCTATAGATTATCCTCACTCGCAGGGCAGGATGATGGGGTCGAGTGGGAATTTGCCATGTTCTCCAAAACCACGATAGGCCGTTTGATCGGTGTTAATTTATGGAGCGCGCCATGCAGAATCAACAAACCTTCGGTTTCACGCTCAATGGCGAGCAACGCGAGATTTGCGCTGCTCCCGACCTCTCATTGCTTGATCTTCTTCGTGAACATTTTGATCTTACCGCCGCCAAAAACGGTTGCAGTCCGCAGGGTTCTTGCGGCTGTTGCACGGTTTTGGTTGATGACAAAGCGGTTGTCTCCTGCGTGACGCCGGTGGCCAAAATAGCCGGCAAGCGCGTGCAGACGCTCGAAGGTTTACCGGAGCAAAATCGCCGCCGGCTCGCGCATTCCTTTGTTCACGCCGGAGGCTTGCAATGTGGCTTCTGCATTCCCGGCATCGCGATGCGCGCGCACGCACTTTTGCAAAATAATTCGGAGCCAACTCGCGACGAAATTGCGCGTGCGTTAAATAACCACATTTGCCGTTGCACCGGTTACACTAAAATTATTGACGCCATTGACCTGGCGGCGCATTGTTATCGCGGCGAGCCGCTTCCTGAAACTGATGACAGCGGCCGCGTCGGCTCGAACCTCGTTCGTTATCAAGGTGAAAATTTAACGCTCGGCGGCAAACGTTATATCGACGATATTAAAATGCCCGGGATGTTGCACGGTGCGGTTTTATTCTCGGCGCATCCGCGCGCCAGAATTCTCGCGATAGATATTTCGAAGGCCAAGCAGCTCGAAGGCGTGCAAGCCGTGATCACGGCTCGGGATGTTCCCGGTAAACGTTACGAGGGTTTGATTGAAAAAGACTGGCCCGTGTTCATTGCAGTCGATGAAGAAACACGCTGTGTTGGTGATATTCTCGCTGCCGTTGCCGCGACAAGCAAAGAAATTGCTCGTACAGCACTCGATTTGATTGAAGTGCAATACGAAGTATTACCGCCGATTAGTTCGACAGACGATGCGCTCAAACCTAACGCGCCGCTGGTTCATCCCGAATCGCTGCGTAAATCTAATTTGCTTTCGACTTCGGTGATCAAACGTGGCGATGCTGAAAAAGGCTTTGCCGAAGCAGCTTTTATCGCCACTGAGACTTACCAAACCCAACTCATCGAACATGCGTTTTTAGAACCGGAAAGCTGTTTGGCTTATCCTGAAAATGGCTATCTCAAAGTTTTGAGCCAAGGACAGGGCGTGTTTGATGATCAACGCCAAATCGCTTCCATTCTCGGCGTGCCGCTGGAGCAAGTGCAAGTCGAACTGGTTTCCAACGGCGGCGCGTTTGGCGGGAAAGAAGATTTGAGCATTCAAGGCCAAACCGCGCTGCTCGCAAAGATCACCGGCTTGCCGGTGAAACTCACACTCTCGCGCGATGAAAGTATTCGTTTGCATCCGAAGCGCCATCCGATTCGCATGACGTACACGGTGGGAGTTGATAAAGACGGCCACCTGCTCGCGGTCAAAGCGCGCATGATCGGCGACAAGGGCGCGTATGCCTCGGTTGGCGCGAAAGTTTTGGAGCGCGCCGCCGGCCACGCCACTGGTCCGTATCGCGTGCCGAATGTAGATGTTGAAGCGCTGGCGGTTTATACCAACAACCCGCCCTGTGGCGCGATGCGCGGCTTCGGCGCGAATCAAGCGGCGTTTGGTATTGAAGGCATGCTCGACATTCTCGCGGAGAAAGTCGGCATCGACGGCTGGGAGATTCGCTATCGCAACGTGATGGATGCCGGCGACACGTGGTGCAGCGGCCAAGTGTTGGAAAAGAGTGTCGGCATTCGCAAAACGCTCGAAGCGGTGAAAGACATTTATCGCAACGCGAAATATGCCGGCATTGCCTGCGGCATCAAAAATGTCGGCATCGGCAACGGCATGCCCGAACATGGCCGCGCCTGCCTGCGCGTCGAATCCCCGGAGCGCATCACCATTTACACCGGCTACACGGAAATGGGACAGGGCTTATTTACCGTGCTCATTCAATTCGCCTGCGAAGTCACTGGATTACCGGCAAAATATTTCGACGCGAAAGTGGACACGCATCGCGCGCTCGATTGCGGCATGACGACAGCGTCGCGCGCGACTGTGCTCGGCGGCAACGCCGTGAAAGCTGCCGCTGAAAAATTGAAAACGGATTTGCAGAACGGCAAAACCCTCGGCGATCTCGTCGGCAAAGAATATTTTGGCGAAGTGCTGATTGATTATACAACGAAGCTCGGGGCGAAAGTGGCGAAGCCGATCACGCACATGACGTTCGGATTTGCCACGCAAGTGGCGATTCTCGATGACAACGGCAAATTAACAAAATTTGTTGCCGCGCACGATGTGGGTCGCGCCATTAATCCAACACTGCTCGAAGGACAAATTGAAGGCTCGATTCACATGGGTCTCGGCTATGCGCTCACCGAAGAGTTGAAAGTGACCAATGCCGTGCCGGACAGCTACAAACTGCGCAGTCTCGGCCTCATCCGCGCCAAAGATATGCCAGAGATTGATACAATCATCATCGAAGACTACGAACCCGAAGGTCCGTGGGGTGCAAAAGGCGTTGGTGAAATCGGCCTCGTGCCAACTGCGCCCGCGGTCGCTGGCGCGCTGTATGCGTTTGATGGCATCCGCCGCACAAGTTTGCCAATGAAAGATTCGCCGGCGGCGCGGTTTGCAATGGGACGTGGCTCAGACGGCCCATCTGAAAAAGCGTGAATTCACAAGAAATGCTTTTGATAACAAGGAGATCACGATGGATCCTGCAACGATCGCTACAATGGTTATCTCAGCGCTGTCGCCGCTCGTGGCAAAGGGAGTTGAAGAAGTAGCTAAAACTTCTTTCAAAGACGCGTATGAGGCGATAAAAGAACGTTTTTCGAAAAAATCGGAAAAACAGTCTGCGCTTGAAAAGTTTGAAAAGAATCCGAGCGCCGGCGCGCCGGCGTTCCAATCCGCGCTGGCTGAGCATCTGGCGACAGATGCCGAGCTTATTCGGTTGTTGGCAACGGCACTGGAAAAATCCGGTTCTGTTCCGGCTGGCTCATTGGTAGGCAAGATTGAAGCCGAAAAAGTCGTGGTGGCAAACAAGATTGATACACTGAACATGTAGAATGGCTGACCCTTCGCATAAACCTCTCGTCGGTGAACTCAACGCTCAAAAGGCCGTCGTTGCCGAACGCATTGAGCACGTGGACATCACTAACCGTGATCAATCGAGTGTGCAAACCACTTTCATTGCCCAGCACATTGAGCATGTCAATTTCACGAACATCACCAGGGGTATTGATGAACTCCCGCTTGCAACGCGCTATAACAGTCGCGTACAAAATTTTCTCGAATACTACCTCGGCACCCAAGATCACCCGGCGCCTTTTGGCGGACGCGCCTCCGATTTAGCCGCTCTCGATACTTGGCTGGATGATCCGGCGGCGCCGCCTTATGCGTCTCTGATTGCGCCGGCGGGTCGGGGCAAATCGGCTTTGCTGGCGCATTGGGTCACACGCTTGGCCTCGCCCCGCGAGAGCGAGGAGACCGTACATGTCGTGTATTTCCCCATCAGCATCCGGTATGAAACTAATCGCGAACCCGTGGTCTTCGCCTCGCTCGCGGCACGCATGGCGCATATCTATGGCGAAAAAGTAACGCAAGCCGTGGATGCACAGCAGTATCGCGGCGTGTTCAGCGATTATCTCCGGCGTACCCCGCCCAATGGCGGCCGTGTGCTGGTGGTGCTGGATGGACTCGACGAGGCCGCCGGCTGGGAAGCGGGCGCGGATTTGTTTCCAACCGTCGCGCCCGGCCATTTGCGCGTCATCGTCGCGGCCCGACCGCTGGCGTTGGACAAAGATGAAACCGCGTGGCTCAATCGTTTGGGATGGGAAATGCCCAACCGCGCCCAACGCATTTCTTTGGCGGGACTTGACCGCGAGGGTGTGCGTGACGTCCTCAGCCAGATGGGAAATCCGTTGGACGCGCTGGCGACAAAAATCGATCTCATCAGCCGGCTGTATGAGCTGAGCGCCGGCGACCCCCTGCTGGTGCGGTTGTATGTTGAAGCCCTGCTCCCGCAAGGCGCGCAAGCCGCGACCTTGACGCCGGATGATTTGGCCAAGCTGCAACCCGGTTTGGAGGCCTATTTTAAACGCTGGTTTGAAGAACAGCAAAAACTCTGGGGCGCGGCCAAACCCCTGCAAGACAAAACCGTGCGCGGCCTCCTGAACCTGTGCGCTGCCGCGTTAGGCCCGCTCAAAAAAGATGACGTGCTGGCGCTGGCACCGGACATTGTTGAAGACAGCGGCCTGCTTGATGAAGCGGTGGCCACGGTGAATCGTTTCATCATCGGTGACGGCCTCGCCAGCGGCTATGTCTTCAGCCATCCGCGTTTGGCGGAATATTTTGCGGCCAAGCTCACCGACCGCGAGCGGCAAGCGTGGCAAGCCCGGTTCCTGCAATATGGCCGCGATACCCTCACCGCCCTCGAAAACAAAACCCTTCTTCCCAAAAACGCTCCGGCTTATGTGGTGCAATATTATGGCGCCCATCTCGCGCAAGCCAAGGCCCCGGCAACTGATTTTTACGCGTTGGTCTGCGAAAGCTGGCTGCGCGCGTGGGAATGGCTGGAAGGCACCCCGGCTGGTTTTCTCAATGATGCCGAACGTGCCTGGCAAAAAGCTGAAGCCGAAGGCCCAGCCGCATTGGGCCAACAAATTCGCGCCGCTTTGTGTTTTGCCAGCGTCACCTCTTTAAGTGCAAATATCTCAAAAAGCTTGCTAGTGGCATGCGTAAAAGCCGGAGTGATTAGCCCGGCTTTGGGACTGGTCATAGCCCGACAAAAATCAAACCCCAAGGATCGAGCAGAATGCCTCGCGGCAATCGCTGAATTTCATTCTTCAGAATCTCATGCCATTATGAGCGAAGCGTTTTCGGCGGCTCGTGCTATTCCTGATGAAGAGTCTCGCGCCGAAGTTTTGGGAACATTAGCGCTGCGATTACCAGAGCGTGAGCAGGCCGAGGTTTTAGAAGCAGCTTTGTCAGCAGCTCGCACAATTTCTGATGAAATTGATCGTGCAATCGCTTTGACGGTACTAGCGTTGCAATTACCGGAGAGCCTATTGGGCGAAATACTGTCGACGGCCCACGCGATTTCTGGCAAATTTCCTCGAGCCCTCGTTTTAGGAACAATCGGGGCGCGCTTAACAGAGCGTGAGCAGGCGGATGTGTTAGACGAAGCCTTATCGCTTGCTCGTATGGTTTCTGATGAAGCGTCCCGTGCTCGAGTTTTGGGGTACTTAGCACAGCAATTGCCGGAACGTGAGCGGTTGGAGGTGTTGGAAGAGGCGTTATCAGCGACCTCTACGATTTCTGACGAATGGTCTCGCGCCCACGTTATGGAGGTATTGGCACCATGGTTGTCGGATAGCGTATTAAATCAACTTTCTGACTTGGTGTTTTAGCCCCGATTTTATTGGCTCTTTTTAG
>CAYUVM010000144.1:0-8971 GCA_964447935.1 uncultured Cytophagia bacterium
ATTATTGGTTTCCTCGTTATTCGTAAAATTGTCAATGTCCAACTGGAATAGGAAAAGGGTATGTCGCTTTATTTTGTCACCGGCTTGAGTTTTTTTGCGGTCAGCTTGCTGGTCTGGCTGGGTCTGTGGTTCCTGCGCCGCAGCACGGATCCGGTGGCGGCCAGAATGCGGCGCTATGTCAACCCGGAGTGGAATCAGGGAACGCTGGCGGAACTGCGGACGGCTGTGACCACGGCAAAGGACAAAGTCAATCCGGCTTTGGAAAAAGTGGCCTCAACTTTCGGCGGCGCTTCCAAGAGCCAATCGAAATTGCGCCTGGCCTTGGTGCAAGCCGGCTTTTACCAGGAGAACACCGCAGCGATTTTTATCGGCGCCAAAATTGTCGGCGCGATCGGGCTGTTTATTTTCTACTGGTTTATGGTTGTTGCCGGCGGCAGAAGCGGTCCGCAATTTTTGTTGCTCGCGTTGCTCATGGCGCTGATGGGTTACATTTTACCGGATTTTGTGTTGCGCGCTAAAATTCGCCGCCGGCAGGATAATATCGCCAGCGCGCTTCCCGATGCGTTGGATTTTCTGGTGATTTGTGTGGAAGCCGGCCTCGGCTTGAATGCGGCGCTAATTCGCGTCGGCCAGGAGTTGCAGTTACGGAGCCAGGCGTTGAGCACAGAACTGAATCTGGTGAACCAGGAGTTGCGCACCGGCATTTCACGCGAACAGGCGCTGCGGAATTTATCGACGCGCAACATGATTGAAGATTTAAAAATTTTGGTCAGCTCGCTGATTCTGAGCGATAAGCTTGGCACTAATGTCGCCGACACCTTGCGCGCGCAATCGGACTCCTTGCGCACGCGGGTGCGGCAGCGCGCCGAAGAAAACGCCGCAAAAGCCAGCGTTAAAATGCTCTTTCCGTTAGTGTTTTTTATTTTGCCCGCCCTGTTCATCGTGATGTTGGGTCCGGGTGTGATTTTAGTGAAGAATACTTTGGCGCCGATGTTACCGTAATTGTTTTCCGGGTCGCGATTAGGGAGAATAAAATTCGCTCTAACCTCCAACACCGCTCGGGCTTCGTACCCGGGCGGTGTAGTATTCGACAAAAATTCAGGAAAAACGTAGCGCAGATTTTCAGTTTACGACAGAAGACAAGCTGGAAGCTTGCGCTACAAAACCTGCACAATTTGAATTGTTTTTCCAAAGCCTGATGGCAAGGAGATGATAAATGAAGTTGCAAGATTTGGTCAAGTTTACGGCTGCCGCGCTGTGGTTGCTCACGGTTGCCTGTGCGAACAAAGCATATAATCAACAGGCGGTTTTGTTGCGGGAAGATGAGCCGCGCATGGTTTATATCGACAATGAAGTGCAGAAATTAAAAACCTCCACCGATATTCCGAGCTACCGCCCGCTTTATGTGGAAGTGCGCACCAAAGCCGGCGCGCAACAAGGCGGAAAATTGATTCGGATTACGGAAGGCGAAGTGATTTTCACGCAACAAACATGTCGCAAAGCCGCGGGAGACAGTTTGCGTAAAATTGAAAACAATGTCAGCGTTCCCAAGCCGGAAATTTTAATTTTGAAAGTGTGGTAGTATCCAGGCCGTGGGGAGAGAATCGGAACTTGTTTTCGGAAGCGAAATCGTATGGCGATTTATAATGTAACCAAAGGCATTCAGCTAACGCAGAAGGTCGCGATTGCCGATAATGTTTTGGCGCGTTCTGCCGGTTTGCTGGGAACCACCCAGCCGGATCCCGACAAAGCTTTGTACCTTGTCCCCTGCAAAGCCGTTCACACTTGCGGAATGAAATACTCTTTAGACCTGGTGTTTTTAGATACACAAGGCAAGGTCGTTAAAGTAGTGGAAAATTTGCGGCCGAACCAAATGACAAGCTTTGTGCCTGGGGCAAATTGCGCGTTGGAGTTTTCCCCTAATACTCTTGCGGCCAACTCGATTGAAGTCGGCGATGAATTGGCTGTGAAGGCGGATGAGCGTGTGCCCGTGAGTTTTGCCGGCGTCAAAAGATTATTGCATTGGCCGGCCAATCTGTTCATGGCATTGTTGTGGATTCAATTTGTGTTGTCGTCTCTTGTGGGCTGGCAGCAACACGGCAGTATTTTGAGCCTCGGGTTGTTGCTGGTGAATACGTTGTTGGTTTGTCTCTTCTTCACGCGCCGCGCAAGCGGCGATATTTCACGGCGCCCCATGGATTGGATGGTGGCGATGGGAACCGTCGGCATGTCGATGGCACTGCGCGCGCATCCCACCGCGAGCAACACACTGACCACGATTTCCGTGGTAATACAGTTGATTGGCATCGCGGGCATTTTGCATTCCCTGTCTTCGCTGGGCCGCAGTTTTGGGATTATTCCGGCTAATCGCGAAGTGCAGTCTTCCGGGGCTTACCAAATTGTGCGGCATCCACTTTATGCCACCGAGATGATTTTTTATTTCGGTTTTTTTATCGGTAATTTTTCATTGTTCAATCTCATGGCCGTCAGCGCCATTTTGTTTGGCCAAATTTGGCGCGCGGTTTCAGAAGAAAAATTGTTGAGCAAAGATGCAAGGTACGTCGAGTATATGCGTCGGGTGCCTTATCGTTTTGTACCGGCGATTTTTTAAGATGGTCTTGTCGGCAAATTGCAATCAATACTTGACAAAGGAGCTGGAATGATGAGTGAGCTGATTATATACTGTTGCTGGTATCTCACTTTGTTGGGAACGGGCGTTCATCTTTTGGCGCAAGCCCTTGCGGGGCGTGGCCACTTGCCCAAAACCATAGCCTGGGCGTTTCTCTGGAATACGCAGCTCGCTTCCGGCCTGACGATAACATCACTTCCTTTTGTTCATTTTTGGATGGCTGCGCATTAATAATATTTTTCTTGCACCCGAAAACGAATCAGGAAAGAGAGCGGCAAATAAATAAAAATTTATTTTGTTCGAACCGTGGTTTCACGCACCGTGTTGAATATGAGCGGCCAGGCAATTTTTACAAAAATTTTACTTCGGTAAGTGTTTCCAATAAAACCGGTTGATTTTCAGTCACAATGATGAAAATATTAAAGCTGGAAAAAATATTTACTGTCGAAAATTCTATTTGATCGAGAAAATTTTTTGTGCGCCCAAAATTCTTCTTGACTATGAGTTTTGTTTTTTGTATTATTACTTCGTCTTGATTGTGTGAACATCAAATTTTTTGCAATCAGGCGTAAGTCGAAGCTAAAAAATAATTGCCCCGCAAGAAAGTTGTGGGAGCCTTGGCGTGCAGGTTGTTAGGCTTGTAAGTTGAAGGCGTGATCTCAGTATTAAAGTCAAATAATACCGGGATGACGCCTTTTCTTTTTTATAGCCTGCTCGTAGTATTTTTTGCTGAAAAAGCCTTGGCGTGCAGGCAATGCCAGTCTGGGTTGTTAGGCTTGTAAGTCGAAGGCGTGACCGCGTGTTGTATTTTAGAACATCACGAGGACACGCCTTTTTTTATTGCGGCAAGCGATGCCGCAATATAGAGAAAGTTTTTTGCTTATCCCGTGCAAGGTTGTGGGAACCTTGACGTACAGGTTATGTTCAACCGATGAAATTTCGGGCAAATACGTAGACCTGTAAGTCGAAGGCGCAATCGCATTACACTCGGTTTGCCGGAGTGTTGCCGTTGCGCCTTTTTTGAGGCAAAATGCAAAATTGGGTTATTCTGCGCTGTGTGAGGCTTTGCATTTATTCGCGCTTGCGTCGATTGGCAACACAAGCGATTTGGTTATGAAGCGATTTTAAAAGAGAGGTTACTATGCAAAACTCATTCATGGCATTGACGACAGCGCTCTTCTCAAGCTGTCTGTTATTTCTGCAAGTGCCGCGCTTGCAAGCCAGTTTCATTGAGGCAGAAATGCAAAGCGAAACCGTTCAACCGGAACCAGCGCCGGCCGGACAGGACGCAGTAAAACCAACGATTGTGACGGTTGAAAACAATGTCGCCGCCGAGCAAGAGTATGCCGCCGGTCGCGCGGCGATGCGCCGGCGTGATTGGAAAGCCGCGATCCAGGCCTTCAAACGCACGGTGGAGTTGAATCCCGATTATCGCGATGCGCGCAACCGGCTCGCGGAAGCGCGCACGATTCTCAACAACGAAGAGATTGAAGCCGTGGCGGCACGCTATTATGACGAAGGCGTAGCAGCAATGAATCGCAACGATACGGATGGCGCCCTCGATGCGTTTGAAAAAGTAAGCCGGATCAACCGCCGGTATCGCGATCTGGAAGAGCTTTATGCACGCCTGGAAGGTAAACTGCCGCAACCCAGTGTTTCCGCGCCGCCGATTGCCGCTGCCACTTTCAGCGCTGCACCCAAAGACAGCGCTGAAATACTGGTGGCCAAGCAAGCAGAGCCGGTCGCGGTGAAAGCCGACTCGCTAATTCATCCGGAAACGGCAGTTGCCGGCAGCGCGAAGCTGGATTCGCTGGTTGAATATGCGCTGGCGGCCTTTGAGCGCGATGATTGGAAAAGCGCTGTGATCGCCTTTGAACGCATCAAGTTTGTGCAGCCGAACTATCACGATCTCGACGACTTGGCGATGATGGCACGAACCAATCTTTTGCGCCAGGCCCCAAACGCCGCCTCGCCTGCAAGAAATGATGATCGGCTAATTTCGCTGCTGATGATTATACTGGCCGTGATTACAGCCATCGGTTGGTTGGGATTTGGGTTGCTCGCAGTTTCACCGGCTGGGCGTGCACGCCTTTACCGCTGGCGCGGTAACGATGTCGCGGCGGCGCTGCTGTATGAACAAATGATCGCACAAAAACCGGAACGAGTCGAGCTTTATCCGCTGTTGGCCGAAACTTATTTGCGCCTGAAACGCCAGGATACAATGGCGCTGCAGATTTTCCAGAAAGTTTTGGAACTGAATCTGCCGACGCGCTATCGTGCCGAATTTCATGCGCTTATTGCCCAACAAGAACGGCACAAGGATCTGGAACTTTCGACGCCGCGAAAGCCGCGTAAGAAAAAAGAATTGGCTACCATACTCGAACGTGTGAACGGCGCGGCGGGAAAATGGAGCAACACGAACGGCAGGTTCGTGCATGAAGATCCCGAACCCAAAGCGAATGAGTAATCTGCTTCGAGAAAAGACTCGTCGCTAAATCGAAAAATCATATGAGAAGCAAAATAGTTATGCAAAAGGAAATCACACGAACGCTGATCAGATTATTGGCGATCGGGTTGTTGCTGTCGGCGTCGGGCCTGAACGCACAAGCTGACCGATCCACCAGGAAGGCGCCGGCGGCAAATGTACAGAATGCAGCGCAATTGGATTTGCTTTACCAACAAGGGCTGACCGCAATTGAACAGCAGGATTGGATGCAAGCGTTGATTAAACTGGAGCGTGTCCAAGTGTTGCAGCCCAATTATCTTCAGACTGCGAATCTGATTGCGGCAGCGCGAGCCAATCTCTTAAAGCAGGCAAAAGCCTCTGATAGCAATTTGTCGCTCAGTCTGAATGGCGTTTTGTTCGGCGTTGGCGGTTTTGCTTTGCTCGGCATTGTGTTATGGTTGCCAACGTATCGCGCGCGCCTGTATCGCCTGCTGGGCAAGCATACTCGCGCCGCGCTGATTTATGAACGCTTGGTGGCGCGCAAGCCGAGCCGGATGAAACTTTATCCCCCGCTGGCCGAAGCCTATTTGCGTCTTGATCGCCGCGATGCCACCGCCATTCGAATTTATAAGCGTGTGCTCGAGTTGAATCTGCCGACGTCGCTGCGGGCGGAGTTGCATAATATCGTCACGGGATATAATCTGGATGAAGTGCAAACCCGCTGGCATGTTAAGGAAGTCGTGGATTCCCGCTTGGAAAAGAATCTAACGAAGCGCTTGGCGGAATTTCGGTCGCCGCAACAAGCCCCGGCGGCTACCTCCAAACCCTCGTCATCCCCACGCCGCCCGCGAAAACCGGCGAAAGGAAAAGGCGTGCTCGCAGATTACGGTTATGCGGGCAATTTGGCGATGAACGGAAAAATAAAAATTGAAAAATACTAACCCGGGCAACGATTGAAATGCGGACGATTCGGCGGCTGATGAAACTGGAAATAACTGGATGAATCAGGCGCCGAATCGAAAAGGACGCGGTTATGCGAGTAAAAATCTATAAAATGGTTTTGGCCATCTTGTTGCTCAACTTGCTGCCGGAAGGCAGCGCGTGGGCGCAGGAAATCGTTCAAATCAATGGCGGTAAAGGCAGCGCTCTATCACGGACGGCGAATGGAATAATTATAAAGGGAACCGCCGTCGTTCGCGGCACGATTATCGACGGCGAGACGCAACAGCAATTGCCGGGCGCCAGCATTGTGGCCACGCCCGTCAATATTCTCACCGACCCGATGCGCGTCGTATCCGGCGAAATGGGGCAATTTGCCTTGCATGAGTTGGTTTCCGGCATTTATACGATTACGGTTTCATGCGTAGGCTATGCCGAGCAAAAATTCACCAATGTGCAGGTGAACGGTGATGAAATCAAAACATTGGAAATTGCACTGACTTATAGCGGTTTGATGTCGAGCGACAACAACGTCTCCGTTTCACGGAGTTCGGAAGCTTTTTTTGAGGTAGCCAGTGTTTCGCGGCGCAGCGAATCCGGTTTCAATGCACCGGCCTCGGTTTACTTCATCGGAACCGATCAGGTGCAGCCGCGCCCCGCACTCACTGCGGTTGATCATTTGCAGGGTATGCCGGCAGTTGATTTTGCCCGTCACGGCCTCCAGCAAGCGAACGTCGTGGTGCGCGGTTTTAACAATGTTTTTTCGAGCGCCATGTTGTCACTGGTCGATAACCGGATCAGTCAGGCGCCATCGTTGCGTTACAATGCGCATTATTTTATGCCGATCACCAACGAGGATATCGAGCGCATCGAAATCGTCTCCGGTCCGGGTTCGGCATTATACGGCCCCAATAGCGCCAACGGCGTGATGCAAATTTTCACCAAGTCGCCCTTTGGCTCGGAAGGCACGACCATGAGCCTCGGCGGCGGCGGCCGCAGTTTGCGCCTCGGTTCATTTCGCCATGCCGCCAGCTTTGGCAATCGCGTCGGCTACAAAATTTCTACGCAATATTACACCGGCCATGATTGGGAATATCGCGATTCTGCGGAGCCGGACTCGTTTCGCCTCGCCGAGCAAAAAGTCGCTTCGCCGGGACGTGACTTTCAGGTGCAGAAATTTAGTGCCGAGGCGCGAATGGATTTTCGCCTTGCCAGGGATTTTACAACGATTGTCTCCGGAGGCTATAGTAAAAATAGCGGCATCGATCTCACGGGCATTGGCGCCAGCCAGGTGAAAGATTGGGCTTACATGTACTATCAAGGGCGGCTCTATTATAAAAATTTTTATGCCCAGACTTTTCTGAATCGTTCCGACGCCGGCAAAACTTTCAACCTGCGCACCGGTGAGCCGATTGTTGATAAGTCGCGCCTGCTGATGACGCAAATTCAACACGGCTTGGCGCTCGGCAACTGGCAACGCTTCACTTACGGCGTCGATATATTGCGCACCCGCCCGGATACGGAAAAGACCAGCAACGGCCGCAATGAAGAAATTGACGACATTAACGAGAAGGGAATCTTTTTGCAATCGGAGACGGTGCTCGGCGCCAAAACCAATTTGGTTCTCGGCGGACGTTTGGATAAGCATAATCATCTCGAAGCGATGATGTTCTCTCCCCGCGCCGCGCTGATTTTAAAGCCGGCGCCAAATCATAATTTGCGGTTTTCCTACAATCGCGCCTTTAACACGCCGGCAACGAACAATCTGTTTCTCGATGTTCTGTCGGCCTCCATTCCCAGCGCGTTGCCGGAGCCGTTTCCGCGCACGCTGTTAGCCATTCGCGGCCAGGGTGTTCCATCCAAGAGTGGCTTCACCTTTCGGCGCGACGTTGATGGGCGTCCACTCATGAGGTCGCAGCTTGCACCGCAAGCCGGTTACATTCCGGCAACCGTTAATGCCATTTGGCCGAGGTTGCGGCAGATTTTGATTGATGGCTCGTCGGGTGAGATTCAAGAGTTGTTGATGCCCACATTGCCCGAGGAACTCGAGACGGCAGTTCGCGGCGATTTGCGCCAACTGAATCCCGCCACCGGCGCGTTTGATCTGATCGCTGACGTTGCTGATGTTGATCCGCTGAAACCGACAATGACCAACTCGTTTGAAATCGGTTACAAAAGCCTGCTGACCAATAAGTTGTTGCTCTCGGTGGATTTGTATCATTCCCGCATTCAGGATTTTGTTGGCCCGCTGCAAGTGGAAACGCCGAATGTATTCGCGAACCCACAACAGTTGGCTGCCGCGTTACAACCCGCGGTGGCGGCGATGACGACGGTGCTGGTTTCGCAGGGTATGGCAGAGGATGCCGCACAAAAGCAAGCTGCCACCATTTTGGCTGACCTCATCACTGCCGCGGCGCGATTGCCGCTCGGCGTGATCAGTCCCAACGAAGTCGCCAACCATACCGACGTGATTTTGACGTATCGCAACTTCGGCGATATTTCTGTCGAAGGCGTTGATATTAATTTGAATTACTACGTCAGTCCCGCCTGGATTGTTGGCGCGAATTATTCATTTATCAGTGAAGATTTTTTCCGCCTCGTAGACGGCAATAGCCGTATTGCGCTGAATGCGCCCAAAAACAAAATGGGCCTGAGTCTGCGCTATTATAATACCCTTCGTAGCGTTGATGCACAATTACGCGCCCGTTATATTGATGCCTTTCCAGTGGAATCCGGGGTTTATTCCGGCGAGGTGGAAAATTATATGGTTTTGGATTTGAATGTGGACGGTCGGATTTACCGCAGCTCGCGACTGGCCATGACCGTGCAGAACCTGTTGAATAACAAACATCGCGAAATTGTCGGGGCGCCGGAGATCGGCCGCCTGTTGATGTTGCGCTTGAGCCAATCGTTTTAAATGCACCATGGCAGTTGACGCGATTGGGAGTGAATTGAAC
>CAYUVM010000145.1:0-8969 GCA_964447935.1 uncultured Cytophagia bacterium
GGCGGCGGCGTGGCGCGCTTTGACGGCAACACCTGGATCATGTATGATTCAAAACACTCGCCATTGCCGAACGTGTATGTGCACGCAATTGCACTCGACCGCGACAATGCCAAGTGGATTGCAACCCCGGCGGGCTTGGTTAAATTTAACGAATCGGGTTGGACCATTTACACCACCGGCAATTCCGGTTTGCCGGATGATCATATTAACGCCATTGCCATCGATCATAACCAGAACAAATGGATTGGCACCAATAACGGCTTGGTGAAATTTGATGAGGCGCAATGGACGATTTACCATACGGCCAATTCCGGCCTACCGCAAAATGTTGAGACCGCCATACTCATCGATCAAATGGGAACAAAATATATCGGCACCGGGCACGGGCTGGCGCAATTTGATGGCATCAATTGGCAACTCACGGCGACTTCGAATTCCGGATTGCCGGAGGGTGATTATATTGCGACGATTGCTGTCGATAAAAAGAATCAAAAGTGGGTTGGGGTTTGGGGCGGCGGGTTGGCAAAGTTTAATGATACGAATTGGGCCGTTTATGACAGCTTCAATTCGGCGTTGCCGGATAATGCCGTGTCGGCGATTGCCGTGGATGACAGCCTCAACAAATGGATTGGAACATGGGGCGGCGGCCTGGCCTGTTTTGATAGCACCAATTGGAAAATTTATCATACGAAAAATTCCGGATTGCCGGATGATTTTGTGTTATCGGTGGCGGTCGATCCGCACGGCGATAAATGGATTGGCACCTGGTCGGGCGGGCTGGCGCATTTTAACGGCGTCACTTGGACGGTTTATAACCGAACAAACTCCGGGTTACCCTCGAATGCGGTGTTAACGATTGCGATTGACAGCACAGGCAACAAATGGCTTGGCACTTGGGGAGGCGGGTTGGCTAAATTTGACGGCGCGAATTGGACGATTTTTCATACGGCCAATTCCAAATTGCCGAGCGATTATGTGCGCGCCGTTGTGCTCGAAGATAGCCTCGTGTGGATTGGCACCTCCGCCGGATTAGCGGATTTCGATGGCGTCAATTGGAATGTGTACAATCGCACCAACTCGGGTATGCCGGCCAATTCGGTGTATGCGCTGGCGGTGGGGCACAATCGCAAAAAATGGATTGGCACCTCTCGCGGCCTCGCGCGCTTCGATACCACCGGCTGGAAACTTTTCGATATTCGCAATTCAAGTTTGCCGACGAATGACGTGACCGCCCTCGCAATTGACCATTACGGCCATCGCTGGATTGGGACGCGCGACGGCCTGGCCGTTTTTCAACATGTTGATCCGGTTCCGCTCTATTATTTATTGTCGCAAAATTATCCCAATCCGTTTTCGGTACGCGGAAATGCGAGGGACGCCGGCACGAATATAAATTTTCGTTTGCTCGTTGCAGAAGCCGTCACCTTAAAAATTTTTGATTTGCTCGGGCGTGAAGTTGCCACACTGCTGCAAACGACTTTGCTTGCTGGCGAGCATACCGTGCGCTGGCAGCCCCGCGATATTGCCAGCGGAATTTACTTTTATCGTTTACAAGTCGGCAATATGGTAATGACGAAACGCATGGTGATCTTACCGTAATTCATCCTATGCACATAACAAATTTTAATTACCGTTTTTGCTTTTCACCTTTTACGCTTAACGTTGTAGCATTGACGTTTTGTGTTTTAATTCTCCTTCCATACCCTCTGCTGCAAAGTCAAACCCGCTGGCAGCCCGATTCCACCGGCTATAATTATTTAAGCCGCAACGCTAATTTGAACCAGTGGTTGGCTTCCGCCGGCACGACGGTTGAACTTGATACGATATTATTTGCTTCCCCACGGCGCTCGATCAAGTGGACGATTCCGCCCAACAGCGGAGTCGTGACGTTGGAGCTAAATCTTGTTGATCTCGATTTTTCCGAGCGTGTGGTTTACACAAAGTGCCGGCGTAACAAGTATGCGGCCAAAATTGAAACCCGGCTGATCGTCACTTCCGGCAAAGGCTTTCGCCTGGCGGAACCTGTGCTTTACAATACTGAAGGCCGGAACCTGCCGGTTGAACTCTGGCATGAGCAGGGGCAAAGCGCGTGGCTCAATCCGTTTGGCGGCGCCACAATTTCCGAGCTTCGCCATATCAGCAAGCTGTTGTTTCGCGCCGAAAACGCCGAGTTTGACGAGCAAATCTTGTGGATCGACGAAATTAAATACACTCGCCCCCGCGGGCCAGTGTGCATCATTAATTTCAACCACTACCGCGATTCCGCCGACAGCTTGTTGACGCCGTGGTTGCTTGAGAAAAAATATCCGGCGAATATCGATTTCACTTATGAATACGCGAAGAATGAATTTGCGCATTATCGGGCCAACGGCGGTTTATGGACGCGCTACATCGGCCTGCAGCGCATTGCTGAGCTGGTCAATCGTAACGGCTGGAGCACGACGCATCACGGGGTGTTCTATGAATTTCTTCCGAATCTATTGCCGGAAGTTCGTGCCCAGCTTTATGCGCTGACGCCGTTTGAGCGTGAAGGCTTGGCGGCGAATTGGTGCTTCTCGATTCCGGGCGACGTGGTGACGCCCGACATTCTTGCGGAGATTCAAGCGCTCAATCGTTTTTACACGGTGCGCAAACAGTTTGACAACTCGCCGAACGAACTGCCGATTGACAATCCATTGAAGCTGCGTTTCAATCGTTTGACTTCGGCCGCCGCCGGCCCCAATTTGCGCGGCCAGCCAGAAACGCTGGCAGAAATGCGGCAAAGCGTCGACGCGTTTTTTGCCAGAAAAGGATTGCTGATTTTTGATTTTGGGACAATTGTCGCCTCTCCCTCCCCCCTTTTTCGCGATGAAGAAATCACTTTGCTGAGCGACGCACAGGCGGTGATTAAATATGCCGACTCCCTCGGTTTTACGTTTATGACGTTTCAACAACTCTTGGCGCCGGATCCGAATTATCAACAGCAGCTTTCGATCAATCACGATTACCCTCTAATGAAAACGGGCGTAGCGGACACCTTGCGGGTTCTGCAAAACGATCTTTGGCCGCGATCGCGCGATTTGCGAATTACCGCTGTCACTAAACCGCAACGCGGCCAGGCCACTATTGCCACGAACAAAAAAGCTATCGTTTATAAAGCGAACGCCACTTTTGCCGGTACGGATCGTTTTCAATACATCGCCACCGATGGCGTTTTCTCCGACACGGCGTGGGTGTTTGTTAAACTCTCGGCAGCGACGACGGTTGAGGAAAATCATAGCCCACCGCCAAATTCAACGCAGCTTTACGGCAATTACCCGAATCCATTTTGGAGCGGGGCAACTTCGCGTTTTGCCGGAAGCGCCGAAACGACCATTGAATATTCGTTGCAGCAAACGACGCCGGTGCTGATTAGCATTTATAACATGCTCGGCCAGGAAGTCAAGCGTTTGATTGATGAAACCAAACCGGCTGGACATTATCGCGTAACCTGGAACGGCCAAAATACCGGTGGCCAACCGTTGCCGAACGGGCTTTATGTTTGCAAAATGATGGTGGGGAATTTTGTGAAATCTTTCAAGATGTTGATGTTGAAATAATTTTGCAGGGGCGCGCAACCGCGTGTCCCTACGATTCTCTCCCCCGCCCGTTGCCTCGCGCAAGAAAATCCTTGACACGCTGCTTTTTCTTTCCTACAATAACATCGGCGTTATAACTCAACGACACCTTTAAATTTTTTATGAACTCTACGCTTGCGGTAAACTGGGGTAAGTGGCTAGCCGTCTACTTCGCCTCACAGGGAAAACACAATCCGTTTTTGCTCGCGACGAAATTTGGTTGGCGCGTGGTGCTGGAAAATGCCGAGACGCCTGGCGCTTTCATTCCGGCCCGTTATGCGGAATGGGACGGCCGTGAACGCCGGATCAGCCTCTTCTTGTGCATGCTGCGCCGGCTCACGAACTCCGCCAACGTGCTGCATCGCGCTTGTGCCCACGAAGTGTTTCATGGCTTGGCTGCCGTTGATTATCGCATGCTCCAGTTACCGCCGGAAAGCATACCCCGCTTAAATCATTGCGAAGAAGAAATCGCCGCGCAAGTTTTTAGTGAAACCCTCATAAACTCATACCGCGAGGAGGAAACGTGTCCGCTGTCGGCATCGCGCTGATTGCAGTTTTTCTCTTGTTCACGGCGTTGATGTATTTAAAACGCATCTCGGCCATGCTCGCCCTGCCGATTATGGCGCTTTTGCTGGCCATGATTGCGCAGGTGCCGAATCAATATATTTTACAAAACATCATCGAAGACGGTGCCGACCCGGTGATTCATGCGTTGATGGCGACGATTTTCGGTGGCATTCTGGCGCTGTTTATAAAAAACCAGGGCATTGCCACTGTCTTTGTGCGTTATGCCGCGGAGTTGGGTGGCGACCGGCCGGTCGCGGTTGCCATCAGCATCATGTTCGCCACCAGTATTTTGTTCATGACGTTGGGTGGACTCGGCGCGGTTATCATGGTGGGCACCATTATTTTGCCGATTATGTTGAGCCTCGGGATTGCGCCGCAAACTGCCGCCGGCGTGATGCTCATCGGCATTTCCATGGGCGGCTGCTTGAACATCGGCAATTGGCAACTTTATATCAGCTTGTTAAAAGTGCCGATGGTGCAGGTGCAGCAATTTGCGCTGGTGATGGCAGCGTTGCATCTTCTCGTCGGGCTGATTTTTTGCGTTTGGTCGTTGCGGCGCAGCCAATTGCGGCGCTTCTGGCCGGCGCCGGGAGAAATTTCTTCCGCGAGCGGCGCCCCGCCTGTTCGGCGGCTGGCTCTATTAACACCCGTGGTTCCACTCGTTCTGGTTTTGGTTCCCAGTCTGCTGGATATTGCGCAAACAGAATTTAATTGGCCCACGCAATTGGATTTACCGCGTTGGCCGATTGTGCCGGCCTTTATTGCCGGTTTGCTGTTTGCGTTGCTCACCGCCAATGCGGAAGGTGAGATCGCACTCATCTCCTTGATGGTTTTATTTTTTAACATTTGGATTTACGCAAAACTGGCGCCCGCAAGTTTGCAACTCCACACCGGGCCGGAGACGCCAGTGCTGAATGCAATCGTTGGCGGCATGGCTGCCATCATCTTGTTTGTGGTGTGGGAAATTGTCGCCTGGATTGATGCGATTCGCAAGAACCGCTCGCGCCGCTGGCGATTGGCGTTGCTCACACCATTAGCCGCGTTGTTGGTGCATCACATTTTGCACTGGCAGCCGCTGTCCGGTTTCTTTATCGGCGCTCTGCTGGCGCTGGTGGTGACCGCGCGGCGCGACACCGTGCAAACGTTTACCAAATCCGTATTAGAAAGTTTTGAAAGCATCGCCCCCGCCGTTATGCTCATCATCGGTATCGGCATGCTGCTGAATTCAGTCAATCACCCGAACATCAAAGACGCGCTTCAACCATTTCTCAAAGCCATGTCGCCCCCCAACGGTTTATTGTTCGTGGTGATTTTTACTTTGCTCGCGCCGCTGGCGCTTTATCGCGGCCCGCTCAATCTGTGGGGTATGGGCACCGGCATTGCTGCTATTCTGCTTGCGACTGGCGCCATGACTGCGGAAGCGATTATGGCCATGCTGATTTCCGTCGGCGCCATGCAGGGCGTTTGCGACCCCACTAACACTGCCAACGTTTGGATTGCCAATTTCACCCGAACGGACGCGGTCGATATTCTCAAACGGATGATTGTTTATATTTGGCCGCTGGTTATTGCCGCATTGACGATTGCGGCGCTGATGTATTTTTAATCGTTGTTGGTGGCTGATTGCTGCTGATTAAGCAACAAGAAACAAGAAAACATCATACAAAACATGTCCGACTCTCATTTCACCCATCTCGAATGCACTCGCTGCGGTAAAACCGAACCGACGAACAAGCTGCTGAATTTGTGCAGTTGCGGCGGCCCTTATTTCGCACGCTACGACTTGCCGGCAATCCGCACAAGCTGGTCGCGTGATTCATTGCGCGACGCGCCCTCCAATCTCTGGCGGTACGCGCCAATTTTGCCCGTGCAGCAAAAAGAAAATCGTCTCACCCTCAGCGAAGGTTGGACGCCGTTATTGGAAACGCCGCGTTTGCGCCAGCATCTCGAGTTGCCCAATTTGTGGATCAAAGATGAATCGCCCAATGTCACCGCCTCTTTTAAAGCGCGTGGGTTGTGTCTCGCCGTTTCGCGCGCCAAAGAACTGGGCGTGAAAAAACTGGCGATTCCTTCCGCCGGTAATGCCGGCAGCGCCACCGCTGCATATGCCGCTGCCGCCGGAATTCCCGCTTTCATTTTCATGCCGGAAGACGTGCCAGAGCCATTTATTGACGAATGCGAATTTTACGGCGCGAAGCTCGAGCTGGTCGACGGTCTCATCACCGATTGCGCCAAAAAAGTTTTGGCCGGCAAAGAGAAGCAAGGCTGGTTTGATGTTTCCACGTTGAAAGAGCCGTACCGCGTCGAAGGCAAAAAAACGATGGGCTATGAACTTGCCGAGCAATTTGATTGGGAATTGCCAGACGTCATCATTTATCCCACCGGCGGCGGCACCGGCCTCATTGGCATGTGGAAAGCGTTCGACGAGATGGAACAACTCGGTTGGATCGGCCCAAGGCGTCCGCGCATGGTCTCGATACAATCCACCGGCTGCGCGCCGATCATTCGGGCGTATGATCAGGGCCTTGATCACGCGCCCGAATGGGAAAATGCTGCGACCATCGCCGCGGGTTTGCGCGTGCCTCGTGCTGTCGGCGATTTCCTCATGCTGCGCGCGATTCGCGAAAGTCGCGGCACTGCCGTCGCCGTGCCGGAAGAACAAATTGCGGACGAGATGTATGAATGTTGCCAACTCACCGGTATCTTCTTCTGCCCCGAAGGCGCGGCAGCGGTTTTTGCCGCCCGCATGCTCGCGGATGCCGGCTGGCTCAAACCGCAAGAACGTGTGGTTATTTTCAATACCGGATCAGGGTTGAAGTATGCGGAATTGTGCCGTTGATGAAACGACGTCCATCTCTCGTGTTGATATAGGTTGACAGCAATTTGTGCCAGTTGGACTTCACTGCATTCATTCACTTCATGCTTTCATTAAAGTAAAAATGAATCACGTTCTCGAAGTTTTCGATTTGAAAAAACGCTACGGCGATCTCATTGCCGTTGATGGCGTGAGTTTTACGGTCACCCGCGGTGAAGTCTTCGGCATTCTTGGGCCCAACGGCGCCGGCAAAACCACGACGCTCGAGATGATCGAAACGCTGCGCCGGCCTGATTCCGGCCGCGTGCTGCTCGACGGCATCGATACTCAGCAGGAACCGCAGAAAGTCAAACAACGTATCGGTGTGCAACTACAAGCGTCGTCGTTCTTCGACAAACTTTCGCTAACAGAATTGTTACTGATCTTCGGCGAAATGTACGGGCGGCAAGTTGACGCGTTGGCATTGCTTGATGAAGTGGAATTGCGCGACAAAGCGAAGTCGTATGTGGTGCAACTTTCCGGCGGCCAGAAACAGCGTTTCTCCATTGCCGCGGCGCTGGTGAATGATCCCGTCATTCTTTTTCTCGACGAGCCGACCACGGGTTTAGATCCGCAGGCGCGCCGCCATTTGTGGGGTGTGATCAAACGCATTCGCTCGGAAGGAAAAACCATCGTCATCACCACGCATTACATGGAAGAAGCCGAAGAGCTGTGCGACCGTGTGGCGATTATGGATTCCGGCAAGATCGTCGCCAACGCGCCGCCGCAGGAATTGATTCGCCAATTGCTATCCAAAGGCTTCAAGAAAGAACGCGTCGAGCGTTTGGCGAATTTGGAAGACGTGTTTTTGGATTTGACCGGACACTCATTACGGGAAGATTAAATGCGCCTCAAAATAAAATTGATGTTGGCGTCCTTCAAAATGTTCATCCGGCAGCGGGAAGCGATCATCTGGACGATTCTCCTGCCGCTATTCATGGTATTCTTGTTCAGCTTCGTCAAATTTGACGGGCTGGGCAATGTGAAGGTCGGCATTGTCAATTACTCCTCGGATTCGACACTCGTCAATATTCTCAAGCCGATTCAGGCGTTGAAAATTTCTGCAGGCCGCGAAGACGACGAACTGGCGCGCTTAAAAAAGGGCGAACGCGCTATGGTGCTCGTCATTCCCGCCTCATTTCAACCCGCCGGACAAGACTCGTTGACGCTTTATCTCAACGCTGAAAAACCGCAGGAAACCCAAGCCGGAAAATTGATCGTCCAGCGCGCGCTGGACGAGTTGGTGTTCCAGCAAAATTCTCTACCGCGCCATGCGCTCCGCACCGAGTTGGTCAACAGCCGCAATCTGTCGTACATTGATTTTCTGCTGCCGGGCATTTTGGCGATGTCCATTATGCAGGGCGGTATTTTTGGTGTCGCATTTGGTTTTGTCATTCTAAAAAAACGCGGCATCCTCCGCCGTTTGCTCGTGACGCCGATGCAGACCAACGATTTTATTATCGCACAAGTGGCGACGCGTCTGTTGGTTTTATTGGCGCAGATTCTCGTGATGATCGGCGCCGGCGTTTGGTTTTTCAATCTGCATTTTATCGGCAGCATCTTTAACATGATCATCGTCGGCCTGCTCGGCGGCGTGGTTTTTTTGTCGATTGGGTTTGCGCTCTCTGGCATCTCGAAATCGGAGGATCAAGTCGCGCCGCTGGCCAACATTATTACGCTGCCGATGATGATGCTTTCCGGTGTTTTCTTCAGCCGCTCCAGCCTGCCGGGTTTTGCACACGTCGTTACGGATTTTTTTCCACTCACCTATCTCGCCGACGGCCTGCGCAGCATTGCCATCGAAGGCGCAACTTTGGCCGACGTGTTGCCGCAATTGCTGGGTCTTTCTGTTTGGGCGGTGCTCACGTTGTTTGTTGCGGTCAAAGCGTTTCGGTGGGAGTAAATAAATAACAGACAAAGATGGCGCGCTGAGGCAAAAATTGTTTGCGGCG
>CAYUVM010000146.1:0-8908 GCA_964447935.1 uncultured Cytophagia bacterium
TTGCCGACGGTCGACAAATAAAGCGTCACTTCCGGCATGGCCGTTAAAATATTTTCCACCTGTCGCGTCGCGCCATCGGTAATGTCCAGCGCGGTGCCAATCGGCATTTCCAAATTCACCGCAAACTCGCCGCGGTCCGCTTCACTCATAAACTCAGTGCCAATCAAACCAAACGGCACCAACGCGAAACTCAGAATCAACAAAGCGAAACTGGTGAACACGACCGTCTTGCGATGATCCAATCCCCACGCCAGCCAGCGGCGATAACGTCCATTCAACCCTTCTTGAAGCGCTTCGAATTTCTCAATCAAAAAATGCAACCAGCCCCAGCGCAACGTCGTCGATCCGGCGCGCGACCACTTCGAGGCGAGCATCGGCGTCAACGTGAATGACACGAACAACGAGAGCAGCGTGCTGACGACAATGGTGAGACCGAACTCTTTGAAAATTTTACCGACGATGCCGCCGATCAGCGCAATCGGCAGAAACACGACAACATCGACAAGCGTGATGGCGATGGCGGCAAAACCGATTTCCGCGCGGCCTTTGAGCGCCGCGGTTTTCGGCTCCTCGCCGTTTTCGAGATGGCGGTGAATGTTTTCCAGCACGACGATGGAATCGTCTACTAAAATGCCGATGACGAGCGCCAGCGCCATCAGCGAAACAAGATTGATGGTGAAACCGAACGCCTGCATCATGATGAACGTCGTGATCAAGCTGGTCGGAATCGACAGCAGCACGATGATTGAATTGCGGAAGCTGTGCAGAAAGACGAACAACACGATCGCTACCATCAACACGGCAAGGCCGAGATCGCGCTTGACTTCGTCGACGGAGTGCAGCGTGAACTGCGTGATGTCCTGCGCGATTTCAAAGTCAATGCGGCCGTTCTGTTCTTTTTCAATTTGTGCCAATTCAGCTTTTGCGAGCGCCGCGACTTGCACGGAGTTGGCGCCGGATTGCCGTTGCAACAACAAACCGACGGACGCCGCGCCGTTCAAGCGCGTGTACGTCACATCTTCATTATATGTATCCAACACCCGCGCCACATCGCGCAAATAAATTTTGCTGTCGCCGTTGGCCGCGAGCACAATGTTATTCATCGCTTCGGGCGTGGTGAATTTGCCGTCCACCCGGACGATATGCTGGCTCACCGGCGAATTGATTTTTCCAGTCGGAAAATCGAGGTTCTCGCGCTGCAAAGCCTGGCTGATTTGCAGCACGGAAAGATTGTAGGCGCGCAGGCGGTCGTTGTCGACCTCGATGCGAATCTCGCGCTGTTGGCCGCCCACGATTTCGACGCTCGACACACCGGGAATTTGTTCGAGGCGCTGCGATACGTGTTCATCGGCAAATTGATACAACGCGCGCTGATCAGTGCCGCCACTCATCGCGATACGCACAATGGGAAAATCGTTGATGTCGGATTTGGTCACCGTCGGTGTGTAGATTTCTTTCGGCAAATCCGCGCGCACGCCGTCGACTTTGCGCTGTACTTCGTTCGTCGCCGTTTCCACGTCGGTGGTAAAAGAAAACTCGGCCAAAATCACCGACACGTTTTCATTGGAAAAAGAGCGCAGATGCTTCAAACCGTTGAGGCTCGACAACGCCTCTTCAACCGGCTTGGAAACCGTCGTTTCCACCTCTTTCGGACCGGCGCCGGGATAAATCGTCACAACGGAGACCATCGGCCAATCCATCTTCGGCAGCAGATCGACGCCCATCTGCGAATACGCAAACAAACCGAGCGCCGCCAACGCCGCGAACACCATCGTGATGAACGCCGGGCGTTGGATGGAGACTTGGGTGAGTTTCATATATTTCTCGTGCTATAATCGGTTTTATGTTTTGGGGTTGGCCGGTTTGTCAGTTAAAAATTCGCATTGAATTTCAATCGCGCCAAAGCAAAAGCCTTTGAACACGGATGACGCGGATTTTATTGGGGCTTTATCCGCGATAATCCGGTAAATCTGCATCATCCGCGTTCAAAAAAAAGCTTTCAGAATTTCTTGAGCTTTCGATGTTTAATACTTAACCCGCCAACAGGCAAACTGGTTAACATTCTCACTCCTGCACGACCACTTTCGCGCCATCCGTCAAACGCTGTTGACCGGAGACCACAACACGCGCACCGGCAGAGAGACCGCTCGCGATTTGGACTTGCTGCGGCTGCTTCAAGCCGAGCTCTACGTCAACACGTTTGGCGACGCCGTTTTCTTCGACGTACACAAAATTTTTATGCGCGCCTTCGGAAAGCACGGCTTCATTCGGCACCACCAATGCATCGGTGGCGCTCGCAACTTGCACAGCCGCGCGGCCAAACATGCCGCTGCGCAGCGATTCGGTTTGATCGTTCTTCACCAAAATTTCAACCGGATACGTGCGCTCGTGATTGGCTTTTTGCGCCACGGAAAAAACTTTGCCGGAGAAATTAATGTTCGGCAAAGCGTCGGCGATCACGTCAACGTTTTGTCCGGCTTTAATGAGGGCCACTTCGTTCTCTGCAACACTTGTGCGCAGTTTCATTTGGCGCGCATCCACTACAACGCCGATTTTGTCGCCGGGCATCACCATCGCCGCGTCATCCACATAGCGATCGGCGAGCCGTCCGGCGAGCGGGGCTTTGATCGCAGCATCGTCATATTGACGTTGCGCCAGTTTCAAGGCGGCCTCGGCGCCTTTCAATTGCGCTTCCGCGGCGCGCGCGCCCAATCGCGCATTCTCAATATCGTTCTGCGTCGCAATTTGTTCTTTATATAAATCCTCAAAGCGCTTCAAATCTTTTTGCGCTTTTTCAAAATTCGTCTCTGCCGTCATCAATTGTGCCTTCGCCTGCTCCAGCGCCACATGCCGCAAATCATTTTCCAATTGTACGATAGGCTGGCCCTTATTGACCCAATCACCAACCTGCGCCCGCACGCTCGTGATTTTGCCGCCGGCTTCGGCAATCACCATGGCCTCATGCTCTCCGACCAGTGTGCCGGAAACCGTCAGGCTCTGCGCAATTGTCGCGGGTTTTACGACTTGCACTTTCACCGACAACGGCAATCCTTCAACCGCAGCGCTTGGATTTTTATCCGTTTTCCAACGGCTCCACGCGACAACACTGATGGCGGCAGTGATGATAATGGTTATAAGAATAGTTTTGGTTTTCATATATGTCCTCTTTAGTATCCAGTATTCTGTCAGCCGTTAAATCTGAATACCGGTCACTGAAAACTGATTACTGGCCTTTCAACACGCCCATGGCTTGCGCCAGCGCGGTTTTAGCCAACAAAAAATCATACTTCGTATTGACGTTATCCCAGCGCGCCTGGTTTTGCGCATTTTGCGCGTCGAGAAAATCGAGGTTCGAGGCCAGGCCGACTTCATACGAGCGCTTGATCACGCGAAAATTTTCTTCGGCCTGCGCGCGCGCCTTTTCAGTCAGCGTCAACTGGCGTTTGGCCAGATCAAGATTTTGCGATGCTTGCAAAACCTGCAAACGCAGGCCACGCTCAAAATCATGCTGCATCGTTACGGTCTGCTGCTTTGTCGCCTGAGCTTTTTGCAGATTTGTGTAATCGCGGAAACTATTGAAGATCGGAAACTGCGCCGTGATGCCGAGTGACCAGGTTTTATAACTGTCAAGTTTCAGCGTATTGTTCGCTTCCCAACTATAGTTGTAGCCCAAAGCCACTTTCGGCGTGAAATTGGAGCGTTCGACCTTTACCTGCGCGCCCGCCAGATCGACATTGGCTTCCATCACCCGCAAACCGGGATGCTTGCGCAACGCTATCGCGACTTGCTCGTCCACCGTTGCGGGAATCGTCACCGGGAGATCATCGACAGGAAGCACGGAATACTCGGTGTTCAATTCCAAACCCAACACTTGATTGAGCGCCGGGCGAGCGAGGGCCAAACCGTTTTCGGCCCGCGCGAGAAAACTTTCAGCATTGGCTTTTTGAACTTCCCAACGGAGAATTTCGGTTTTGCTGCGCAAGCCGGCCTCGACTTGCTTGCGAGCGCTGCTCAAATGCTCTTCCGCGGTTTGCAATTGATCTTTCGCGACGACAATCAGCTCATGCGCGCGCAACACGTTAAAATAAGCGAATTGCGTATTGTAAATGACTTGCTGTTCCGTATTGGAAAAATTCGCCTGTGCCGTCATATCCAGCGCCTGCGCCACGCTGACATTGGCCAGCAGCGTACCACCGGTGAAAATCGGCTGCGTGACGCTCACCGAGGGACCGTAGGAATTCCGCCACGCGCTCGGGCGGATTTGATTCGGATCTTCATTCGGAGCAAATTGTTTGACTAATTCACGGCCAACATCGGTAAAAATGTTGGCGCGATCGACGGTGCCGCCGTCCAAGCGAACATAATTAAAATTCAAATTGACGCTCGGCAGAAATTGCGTGTAGGCATTTTTTACGCCCCAATTTGCAGCTTCGGTTGATTGCCGCGCCGCCTTTAATTGTAAATTTTTTTCGAGCGCGGTTTGAATCGCTTCGTCCAATTTAATAATTTTACCATTCAGTGGCACGACATTCGTGTCGTCGCCTGCCGGTTGTGCCGTGGCTTCATTTCCCAGCAAACAGAAAACAGCGCTCAGCAACAAGCGCCGAACGACGCGCATCCATCTCACGTGCTTCATTTATTGTCCTCCTTGAAATTATCTTGCGGCCATTATTTTGCCAAACGTTTTTGTTTAAAAAATTAAGCATTTATCGGAGCCGTTACCAAACTGGTGGCCTGCGTCATGTCGGCGACGCATTCAGGACATTGCCATTCGGGTGTCCAGCGCTCCACCTTTTGCACCGTGTCGATCAATTGCGCCAACCAGTCGAGGTCGAACTGCATGTGTTTCTGCGCGTGCTCGATTAACATATACCAGTTGAACGGAATTTTATCTTTATAAGTGATCGCTTCTTGTGCCAGCGTCTGTAAATGTTTTTCGATATTTTGCCGGCGATGTTGCAACGCCTCCAAAACTTTCTCGCGCGGCGCGCCGCAGATGAACGCAACGCCGAGACCAAAGAGCCATTCCGGATGGTCGTCTTCGCGCAGAAAAGCTTGCACCTGCTCGCCAAGCTGCTCGCGACCCACCGGGGTGAGCGAATAAACCGTGCGCTCCGGCGTGTTGCCGACTTTCTCTTTGCCCGATGTAATCAAGCCTTGCTCCACCAGTCGCGTGAGCGTGCTATAAATGGATGGCAACTTGATTTTTGCCCAGTAATCCATTTCCCGCTCTTTGATCTGCTGGTGAATTTGGTAGCCGTGCATCGGACATTCTGCCAGAAGGCCGAGAATTGCTATTTCGCTTTTGGACATTTTGTTGTGCCTTGTTAACCTCTCTGCATTTTAAAATTTGTTTTATTATATACTATTCTCACTTAGAATAGTTTCATGCATAATAAATTTATTTTAGTAAACATTTGTACATGCTAACTATCAAAAGCTGCAATGTGATAATCCTGCGGATTGGAGGTGCCTTTCTGGGTTTAAATACTCGTTGTCCAGTGAGTGCATGATCAAACGGTTTTGTTTTGTGTGGGTACTATGGTTCCTGAGTCCGCATTTTTAGGGACTCACATTCTCGTAATTACGGTGGATACCGAGAAAGAATCACAACCAGCACAGCGTTCACTCGCCACAGCATCATCGCAGGCCATCCTAAAATAATCTCAAATTTGAATTGCAGCAACTTTGTCAATATCAAAATCGAAAGGCTTTAAATAACTACAAAAATGTTTTATCCTTTTTTACGCGGCGATAGTGTATGTCGGTACCTCTAAATATTCATTTTGAATTTTAATACATTGGGGACATTCAATTTGAATTGGGCAAAGTCCTCCACCTTATTTTTACCACCTCTTTTACTACCTCAATTTCATTTTTTAGGTTGCTTTTTCGAAGCCCGAAACTAAGCGACATAGAGTTTATTCTTCACAAAATCGCTCAGTTTTGATCGGCACCTTTTTCAAAAACGATTTTCTATTAGATCGCCGGGCGGCGACCTAACGATACGAAGAATTCATGGCATTTAAAAATGCAACGATCATAACTTCAAGCTCTTAAAAATTTGAGGCACGAAAAGTTCTGTGAGGTAAACCATGACACGCCAAACCAAACGAAACCTAAAGAAATACGGAACATACATTCTTGTAACCGTTATACCCACACTTGCTGCTATTTTAGCCATCCTTGACTACACTGAGAAAAAAATCACTGAACGGGACAAGAAAATTGCTGAGCAGAATGAGCAACTCGTTGAGGAGAGGAAACAAAACGCGGCGCTAAAAAGAACAATTAAATCTATGCAAGAAGCGGACTCCAGTAAACACGAGGCACTTCGGGAATATGTAATCGCGTTAAACGGCCAAATTATAAACATTAAAAATGCACTTCGCAGCTTATTCGAGAAAAAGCATATTTCATCGCAAAGCTACGCAAAGCTTGAGAATAACCTTAAAGAAATATCAGAAAACTCGGAAGAAATATCCCAAATTCTCAGAGCGTGCCAGGTGGCGAATAAAAAGTTGAACGTCTCAAACGCCAGCACCGTTTGGCTTAATATCGAACGAACTCGAGAAGACGCCGGCATTCGTTTTGTTGCTGGCACCTTACAAAATAAATTCGTTATTTTGAATGCTGCTGTTAGTCATATTGAAAACGGACCTCCCGCAAGCGAAAATGACTTTAAAAAAATAAAAAGCAGTATAAAAGGATGCTTAACGGCTTTGCGTGATATTGAAAATGCGCTCATGAGCTATAAAGAAGTTAACAATCCTCAAGCGACGAATAACCTCAATTACGCTCTTGCTAGCGCTGGCTCGCCTTCTTCTTTATCTGGATGGCCCGACTTTGATCAAGCGATTTCAACAGCGTCGTATTTTATATCAAAAGACGAACGCGACGATTTTGCTCGCGACAAACAGCCAGTTAATCAGTTCAGGGGAGAAAAAATTGTAGCTCCCAATTATCCCATCACCTCCTTGGTCGCCAGCTCAACTGACTTCGCAAACCGAAACACTTCACCTGGTGTTGATGCTGATAAAGCAGAGCTGGCATTAAAAGAGACACCCAAGGTGTCCGAGCAAAATGAAAACAATGGGGCAGCCTTGCAGAGCTCAGCAATTCTAACTGAGCTGGAGCGCGAGATGGCAAAAGATAGCGCGGCTGTGGCAGAAAAACTTGTTGCAGAATTAAACGAAAGAGAAAAAGTTCAAGAGTATTCTATTCGTCAAAAAAAAGAAAGCGAAAAATTAACCCGTACACGAGTCTACACACAGGCAGTTTTTGAAATGCTACGCATAGAAGAAGAGGCAAGACAAGTCAAAAAGAATTAAGTAAGTGACAAAACGAATCGAGCCAGTTTGCAAAAATTTTGGATCATTTGATTGTGCACGCCATCTCGCTCGCGCGTATAAAGCTTTCCGAGCCAACTTGTTCGCGCTGCCCAAAACCAGTGCAGGAAGATTTTGCGGTTAGCCTCTATTACCGATTTGAACTCACACTGTGCCAATCTGCTCCCGCCAATCAATCGACCGCACTCGTGCATTCCCCCCTTGGTAATTTGCCCGCGATTTCGTAAATTTTGAATACCGTCTGGAGTGACAAGCGTAAGTACTCCAGACGATATTCATGGCAAATTACCGGACTGCGTCCGAGGAGGTTTATGCGCATCGAAAATATTGCTCTTGAAGACATTGATCTCACCTCGCCGAGTTGGGACGATTTTATTTTTACTTATCCGCTCGCAACCGGTCCGCTGCTCGAGTCCATTCGCGCCGTCGAATTGCAGCAGCCAATTGTCGTCGCCGAAATGGAGAACAAATTTAAAATCATCATCGGCGTGCGCCGGCTACTCGCGGGCAAAGAACTGGGTTGGAAAAAAATTCCCGCGCTGGTCCATCGCAACGAAACGCGCGAAAAATTGTTGTGGCTGAGCTTGCAGGAAAAAGTCGGCGGCCGCGCCCTGAATGCGATGGAAAAATCACGCGTCCTGCAGCGCTTCGCCATTTTATGGCACGGCGATATCGAACGCTTGCAAAAAGAAATTTGCCCACTCCTCGACATTCCGCCCACCGTCGAAGCCGTTGAAACCTTTCTCTTTTTTAAAGAGTTTTCCGAGCAACACCAAGACGATCTTGCCGGCGGGAAATTGACGCCGCAACATGCCGAGTTGCTGCGGCCGTTGCGTCCGGAAGATCGCCGGGTTGCCGCCGACAAATTGTTCGGCGCGCATCGCGTTTCCTTACAAGAAGCGCGCGAGATGGTCGACAATGTTTCGAGTCTGGCGGCGCGCGAGGGGGTGCGTGTGCAAGATATTTTCGAGCGGCCGCAAGTGAAAGAACTTTTTGTAAATGAAAGCGCCACGCCGCGTCAGCGCGCCAGCCAGTTGCGGACGTATTTGCAACATGAGCGCTTTCCGCGTCTTTCCGAAACCGAAGAAAAATTTGCCAAACTCGCGGAGCCGCTGGTGCAACATAAAATTAACGTTCGGCCGCCGCGCTTTTTTGAAGGCAATGAGTTGACGATCACGGTCCGCGCCGGAGAGGCCGGCCAAATCGGCGAGGCCATTACAGCCATGCAGGACGCCACAAAGCGTGGCTTGTGGAAAAAATTATTTGCACTATTGGAGGGCGGCTCGTAGTGTCGCCTTCAGGCGTAAAATTTTGGACGCAAATAAGCAGCGCCTTTTTCAACAGACATAAATGCCTAATGAGATTTGACAATCAAAATCGGTAATAACTTGTAGTCCTGCCCCCTTGTGGGGCATTGTTGCTGCCGCGAATTTCGTGACTTCGACAGCCGCCCACAAGGGGCGGGGACTACGAAAGATTACCGAACTTGAATGTCAAAGTTCATAAGGCATCACTACGAACGATATGAAGCTTTTTCACCCCGAAATCATTTTCGTCGA
>CAYUVM010000147.1:0-8893 GCA_964447935.1 uncultured Cytophagia bacterium
AACCCGCATTTTTAAAGGCTTTTTTTAACTATTTTGGGTTTTTCAGTAAGGCCTATTTAATTTTGCAATTTCGAATGGATCACGCTTGATATCTGTCTCCCATACTCTAATGACGCGCCATCCCGCCTTTCTGAGGAGCACCGTATTTCTTTTGTCGCGTTTGATATTGGCGGTGATTTTAGCCGACCAATATGCCGCGTTCGCACCTTTTTGCAGCTTTCTTCGGAGAGATCGCCAATTTCGGCCATGCCAGAAATCACCGTCACAGAACACGGCTAATTTCGCGCCTGGAAAAACAATATCCGGCTTGCCCGGCATACGCTCCACATTTTTGCGAAATCGCAGGTACATCTTCCATAGCTCGCGACGCAAGAGAATCTCGTGTTGTGTGTCGCGACGCCTATTCTTGCACTTGACATACGAACTTACAGCCGATGCCGGCTCCAAGCCTTTAAATGAAGGGGCCCTGCCTGTCGTGTGACTTTGAGTCTTTACTTCAACTCTCATCTGTTGGCAGTGATGCGATACGTGGCTTTAACCAACCGACCAAACGTTCTTTCAATTCGCCTGACATCCAAGCGCTTCCATTTCTTCCTGCTGATAGTAAGCGATAACGATCTATTACCATGCCGTCAACACGATTACAAGTTTTAAAAAACTCGTTGTCTTGAAGAGCGAATGGCATTGCAAAAGCACGTTGCGGATCTGAAGAAAAGGCAATAAGCTTTTTCCAGACCGTCAAATTAGGGCTTTGGCACTTACCTTTCCAATTCTCGCCGCTTGCGCATTGCATGAGATAAACAGGCTTACCTCCACGGCCATCAGCAAAAGGCATATAGCAGACGAGATCCAAGCCTTCCTCTTTTGCCTCTTCATACAATGAAACCACGGCATCATTGATAATCGTTTCGCTCAGACAATCCGATACAGCCATTACGATATTTTGAAAATTACCGAATAGTGATCCGCTTGCCCATCCCGTTCGATAGACATGCCATCCGAGTGCTTCTAAAGCCTCCTTTGTAAGTAATTCAAATAATTCCCCCTGCTCGGTATAATCACTACCGAATCGACGAGCCCATCGTTTATAATATAGAGCAGATGCGACTGTTAAGCAGAAGCTATGTGCAGGCGCTTGATCCCAAGACAACTTCCTGTGAATATGATTTCTCTGAGCTATAATCGGAGCGCCTTGATCAAGCCATTGTTGTCGGCGCTTGATTTCATACCAAGCATTTTCCACTATTTCAGCGGCAAATTCTTGCTGCTGATAGATATTGACTTCACAAAGCGTATCGATGACATCTGAGACAGAAAGCCGCTCATCGACAAACAACACACTGCTTTCGATCCAATCGCAAAGAATCTCAAGATCGACATTATGACTTTTTACCGAAGGGCGAAACCCTATTTCTGGAATGTCCAGCATTATTCTTCCCCTGTAATGAGAGTATTCCTAATCTCAGGAAATTTGTTCAAAAGTTCCATTGCATCGCGTCCGAAGCGCTCAACGGCTTTTTTCATGTCTTTCGAATGAGTATGAAGATGGACTGTTCCCAAAGCTTGCCTAATGTTGTCTGAAGCTCGCTCAATCATTTCGATTGTTTCGATTTCATCGCCGCCGGATAGTCGATAAGCTGTCTCAAAAACAGGCCGCTCAGATCGTTTCAAATAAGCAATGGCTTCAGGACTGTCAAGCACTTTGCCAAACTTATCAACTAATCGAGAATCCGTGATCACTGGAGGTCGCTCGTCGTCGCCAAAAAGCCACAGGGCATAATCGACGAGATTCTGCAGCCTGTCTTGAGGCACGGGCTTCTTTGCAGATCGAGGGTCGGCTTGAATGTCGATCTGCAAGTATTTTTGCACACCGCTCGTTCTAAGAGATAAATACAGCACGCTGAATTTGTCCTCAACATGTTTAACAGAGATTTGATCCCCCAAATCTTCTTCCATTTGAAGCAACAACCGGTAGGAAATATAATTTTGACGAACGGCGGGAGTTTTGCTTCCAATCTGTCGCATAACTTGCCGATATGTCATGTTGTGCTCATCAATCAGGCGGGCAATATGCTCAGCCTTTTCTGCGGGCTCCCATTCTTTAATGCCAGTTACATGACGAAATCCCAAGTATGCCTGAATCTCTCTGCGAGAGGCAGCTTTGAGATAAGGAATTTTCTCAAGGCGCTTGAAATCCTCCGGACGGCCTGTACTCGCAATATCTTGCCACTTCTTAGATGCTCGCGTATTTTCTTTTTTAGCTTCGAAGAGCAATTTCAATGCTGCGAGTCGTCGATTGCCTTCTACGACAACCAATCCAGGCTTTTTGCCAAGTTCTTCTTCGATAATCAACAATGCTTCTTGTGGCCAGAACCCGCTTTCGAGAAAAGAAACAGCAAGCTCTTCGAGCGTCCAATCTTTCATCAAATCGAGAATATTCTCTTGAGAAAGATTGGCTTCGATATTATGTCGACCAAGACGTGGGTTCTTGGGATCGAGATAAAGGTCATCAAGAGACGCATATCTTAATTCGGTGTCAATAGCCATTGTTTTTCTCTTTATTAGTCAATCCTGCTTTTAGCAAACCAAGATAATAATTTTTATAGCAAATCACAAAGACAATGATTCTTACAATGTTAAACCAAACTAATCAACAGCACCCCAGCAACCATAATACTCGCCCCCAACAAACGTTCTTTAAATCCTGATTCGCGAAAAATAAAAAATTCCCAAAGTACGCTCATCACCGTACTCGTGCGTTTGATGGCGATCACGTGCGCCACCAACGTCAAGCTCACGGCGAGCATTTGAAAAATCACCGTGAGCGCGCAAAAGAAGCCGATAGGAGCCAATTTTTTATAAACCAGTGGAATCTGTTGTATCGCGCGCGGTGATTTGTAAAGCATGATTGGGATTAAAACGATAGCCATGCCACTCGTCGCGGTGATGCTCCACAGAAACGCGGTGATTAGCATCAATCTCGGCCCCGGCTCTTGAAGCAATGTCCGGAACGGTGCAAAATAACCCCACGAGGACGCGTTAAAATTCAGCACATACGAACCGATCACAATCAAAACGATACCGAGGACGCCGCTCAAATCGGGGAACTCACCGATCATGAACGGGGATGTGAGCAGCAGAAACATCGGCGTCAAAGCAACCAGCGGCACGGTAAGCGACAGGGCGGATTGCTTGATCGCTTTCATGTACAAGATCGTGCAGACGGCGTTAAGTCCGGCGCCAACGACAAGCGCGATCCAGAATTCTTGCCCCAATGGCGGCATTTTGATGAAGAACAAAATCGGCAGCGCGAAAAATCGCAACGCCCACGCGATCACGTATTCATCGATGTTGGCAAGGCCTTTTTTGCTGAAGACATCTTTACATGATTCACTGAGCGCCGTCAAAATTGAAAAAACAAACCAGATCATGGAGCTTTGCAAATAACCGCTTCAAAACTAAAAGAGCAGCAAAGATGTCCAGTAAAAGTGACAAGAACTATGCGAAATTTTAAACCACGAAGACACCAAGACACGAAGAGAGCAAAACAAAAAGCTTCGTGTCTTTATGCCTTGGTAGTTTGATTAGATGCTGACTAAATTATACGATTTGAATTAAATCAATTTGTCCCTGTCACACCCTTGCGATTTTTTACGTACTTGTCCGCCCAGTCCAGCATCTCCGCGAGCGTGTGCAGCACGGATTCGCGCGCAGTGTAGCCGTGGCTTTCGTGCGGCAGCAACACCAAGCGCGCGGTGGCGCCATTGCCTTTTAGCGCTTGATAGAGCCGCTCGGATTGAATCGTGTACGTGCCCGGATTGTTGTCGGCCTCGCCGTGAATGAGCAGAATCGGTTCGTTGATTTTGTGCGCGTGCATGAACGGAGAAACTTTCATGTACAACTCCGGCGCTTCCCAAAACGACCGGCGCTCGCTTTGAAAACCAAACGGCGTCAGCGTGCGATTGTAAGCGCCGCTGCGCGCGATGCCGGCGGCAAAAACATCCGAATGCGCCAGCAGATTCGCCGTCATGAACGCGCCATAGCTGTGGCCGGAAACGCCGACGCGGTTGCGATCAATCACGCCCATTGAATCGAGTTTGTCAATCGCCGCCTTGCCGGCGCCGACAACTTGCTCGACGTAGGTGTTGTTCATCGTCTCCGGATCACCGACCACCGGCATGGTCGCGTCCATCAACACCGCGTAACCCTGCGTCACAAAAAACAGCGGCGAGGCACCGCGATAAAACGTGAATTGATACGGCGAGCCGCGCACCTGTCCCGCAGTTCCCGCGTCCGAATACTCAAGCGGATACGCCCAAACCAGCAGCGGCAAGCGCGTGCCCTTCTGATAATTCGGCGGCAAATACAATGTGCCGGAGAGATCGACGCCGTCGGCGCGTTTATACTTCACTAATTCTTTTTTCACGCCGGTAAGCTGTGGCGCCGGATCCTTGAAATCGGTGAGTGTCGTGCGCGCATTTTTCTTGAGATCGGTGAGAAAATAATTTGGCGGCTCGGTTTGCGATTCATAACGGGTGACCATCGTATTCCGATCTTTACCGGTGAAAGCCGTGAACGATTCGTAGGCTTTTTCCGGCGAGCGGAAAATGTTTTGCTTCGCCAGCGTTTTTAAATTGAAGCGGTCTAACCGCGGACGTTCGCCGGTTGCAGAAGCGCCGCTCGCGCGCAAATAAACCCAATCGCCGTCCTGCAAAAGAACGGATTCGCCAGTGACCCGCGTTTCATAAAGCGGGCGTCCCGGATCGTTGTACGCGTCATTGATGCTGAGATCGAAAATCACTTTGCGCGTTTTTTGCGGATCGGCCAAATTGAGAAACGCGGTGGTACGCCAGCGGCGGTCGCGATCATATTCGCTCAACAAGACTTCATCGCGGCGCGCCGTCCAATCCAAGCCGGAATAGCGATGTTGCATTTGCAATACTTCCGACGGCGCGCTATTGAAGGGTGCAGCCAACGTCATGAGCTTGTCACGATACGGAACTTTTTTGAGCGGATCGCCACCGTCGAGCGCTTCGACCCACACGAGTTTCGCGGGATGCAATTCCTGCCACTCCGCGCTGCGCGGGCCCGTCGGCACGCCTTGCGTCGGAATTTCATCCGAAATCGGCAGCTCGGCAATCGTCGAGACAAGCTTGCCGCTCATGTCCCAGACTTCCGTTGCGCGCGTAAAATAAAAATACGGGACGCGATACGAGAACGGGCGTTTGAGCTTGGAGACCAAAACATAATTGGCGTCGGGCGACGGCTCAGCGGCTAGAAACATCGCGGGCGCGCCAATGTTTTTTAGCTCGCCGGTGGTCGTGTTAACCAGCGCGAGCTGCGAAGTCGCGAAATGCTCGAAAAGATTTTCGTCGTGCGGCGTGCGCAGCAAATCTTGATAAGTTGCTATGCGTGAAATTTTCCCAGCGGTTTCTTCGATATTGGGGCCAAAAGGAATCTTCGGCGTTTCCGGTGCTTTGCCATACCCCGCCGGCACGGCTTGCACGATAAGATGATTGTTGTCATTCATCCAATAAAATGACGTGGTGAGCACGTCATTGACATGAACGCCGGCGAGCGCTTTTGCTTTTCCGGTTGCCGCCTCCGTCACCCATAATTCCACGCCATCGTTGAGATCGTGCGTGAACGCAATTTTCGTTCCGTCAAACGACCAGCGCGCCATGCCGAGCTTTGCGTCGCCCGGCGCTTCGAGATTGACCGTTTTATTTTGCTGAATCCATTTGATTGAAAGGCGCGTGTATTGCGTCAAGCGTTGGCGTGCGCCCAATTCGGGATTGACGCGGATGCCGCCCAATTTCAAAAACGGCTGCGCGAGCAATTCGATCGAAGGATGCGGGCGGTAATCCACCAGCAGCATCGCGTCGTTGCGCGGACTCATCAGCACAAACGGCGTCGGCGCGGCATCGAGAATATCGACGACTTCGCGCGGCGGAAGTTTGTAAGGGGTTTGGGCAGCGGCAGACAATACGAACAGGGCGCTGAAGCACAGCGTAATAAATTTTCGCATGAGAAGAACTCCGAGTACGATGTGAAGGTTTAGAGATTTTTTCACCACGACTTGCCATGCACCGGCGCGAGCGGATCAGCGGCGTATTCGTTGCCTTTTTCGCGCGCAGCAATGCTCTGCTCCCAATTCGCTGGCAGTTCCATCACATGGCTGCATTTTTTGCAGGTGCGGCGTTCTTGCGACGAATAGAAATTGCGCATCACCATCGGAAATTGTTTGACGATGTCTTCGAGAAAAAAATATTCCTCATACAGCAGATTACCGCACTTTTCGCAGAAGTAGAGAAAGCCGTCGTTCTCGCCTTTCTGCCGGTGCTTCTCGATGATCAAACCGTACGTGTTCGCAAAGCGCTGCGGCGAATGCGGCACCTTCGGCGGAATCAAAAACATGTCGCCCTCTTTGAGCGCGACTTCCCAGTGCTTGCCGTCTTTGTAAAGTTTAATTTTGATATCGCCCTTGAGCTGCAGAAACAGCTCTTCGCTTTCGTTATAATGATAATCTTTCCGCGAGTTCGGTCCGCCGGAAACCATCACGATGAAATTATCGTTGCCTTTAAAAATAGTTTCGTTCGCGACCGGCGGCATCAGGCGCGCTTTGTTTTTTTCGATCCAGTTCATCAGGCTGAAGGGTTCCAGGGCTTTTTGCGACTCACGGGTTTCCATTTACCAACCTCCTTTTTGAGAAATAAACTTCACGTTAATCCATCGTGGCGATAATTTTAAGCTCAACCGCAATCGGCGTCGGCAGGCAATTGACCTCGACCGTTGTGCGACACGGTTGGTTGGTTATAAAATATTCGGCGTAAACGCGATTGAAATTTTTAAAATCGCTTTTCATATCCGTCAAGAAAACCGTCACGTCGATGATTTTATCCCAACTCGAACCGGCTTCTTCCAAAATAAATTTGATATTCCGAAAAACAGAATGGCATTGCGCCGTGATGTCGTATGAAACAATATTACCTTGTGCATCCAATTCCACCCCCGGAATTTTTTCCGTCCCTCGTTCACGCGGGCCGATGCCGGAGAGAAAAAGCAAATCGCCGACGCGCCGCGCATGCGGATAGGGGCCGACCGGCTCCGGCGCCAGTGAAGAAATGATGGTGCTGTTAGCGTTTGCCATATTCCGACTCGATTTCATTTGCGGGTGACGAAGAATAGTCTACAAAATCGCAAGAATTTTGTCAAACTAATTTTTGATTTTTACGCAAACATTCTTCGGCTCGGTGAAGAAGCGCAGCGCTTCCCAGCCGCCCTCGCGGCCCAAACCGGAATTTTTCATGCCGCCGAAGGGCGTGCGCAGATCGCGCAGCATCCAGCAGTTGATCCACACAATACCGGATTGAATGGCGTGGGCGAGTCGATGCGCGCGCGTCAAATTTTCCGTCCACATCGTGGCGGCGAGGCCATACGGCGTGCTGTTGGCGAATTGCAGAACTTCTGCTTCGGTATCGAATGGAATCAGCGCCACCACCGGCCCGAAGATTTCATCCTGATTGGTGCGGCAATCAGGCGGCAGGCCTTCGATCACCGTCGGCTCGATAAACCAGCCGTTGGCGCAGCGGCCTGCAACTTTCGCAGGCTGGCCGCCGCATAAAATTTCGCCGCCTTCCTGTTTCGCCAATTCAATATAATAGAGAATTTTTTCGTAGTGCGCTTTGGAAATAACCGCGCCGAGATTGCTGCTCTCCAGCAATGGATCACCGACTTGCAATGTTTTCGTGCGGGCGACAAAATCAGTTTTGAATTTCTCATAAAGCGGCCGCTCGATAAAAATTCTCGAACCGCAGAGGCAAATCTCGCCCTGATTGGAAAACGAGGAGCGCAACGTCGTTGACAGCATCTCTTCATAATGGCAATCGGCAAAAATGATGTTCGGATTTTTGCCGCCCATCTCCAGCGAAAGTTTTTTGAACAGCGGCGCTGCAGTTTTAGCAATCTCCGCGCCGGTGCGCGTGCTGCCGGTGAAGGAGATCGCCGAAATTTTCGGATGGGCGGAAATCGCCGCGCCGACTTTGTGGCCGTAACCATGCACGATATTCAAAACCCCCTGCGGCAAGCCGGCTTCGATGCAAAGCTCGGCCAGCATGTGCGCCGTCATGGGTGTAATCTCAGAAGGCTTGCCGATCACACAATTTCCGGCGGCGAGCGCGGGCGCGATTTTCCACGTGAACAAATACAACGGCAGATTCCACGGCGAGATGCAACCGGCGATGCCGATGGGTTGGCGCAGCGTGTAATTGAGCGCCGCGTCGGCCATGACGTGCGCCTCGCTTGCGAAGTGTAAAATCGCCGTGGCAAAAAAATGAAAATTGCTTGCCGCGCGGGGAATGTCAACGGCTTTCGCCAATGCCACCGGCTTGCCGTTGTCGATGGATTCGGCCAGCGCGAGCCGGTCACGATTTTGCTCGATCAATTGCGCGACGCGTAAAAGCAGTCGCGCGCGTTCTTCCACCGGCGTCACCGACCATTGCGGAAATGCTTTTTCCGCAGCAGTCACGGCAAGGGCAACATCGCGCTCGTCGGAATCAGGCGCAAGCGAATAAATTTCGCCGGTGGCAGGATTGTGATTGTCGAGATATTGATTCGAAGCTGGAGCTATCAACTCGCCGTTAATATAATTGGAGATTTTTAACATGGTAATTATTGTCATCGCGAGGAGCGCTTTTTTGCGACGAAGCGATCTTTTAAAACCGCAAAAAATAGTCTCGCGGTTTTTACGTTTTCTGATTGTAATAAAACCCCAAATTTTTCACAAAGTCATCCGGCAATTCCGGCAGCGCCGAGCGCGGAATGAGAAACGTCGAGAGGTTAAACAGGTCGCTAAAAATTTTGTGGCTGTCGACGGTCGTGCGCAAATAATGAT
>CAYUVM010000148.1:0-8880 GCA_964447935.1 uncultured Cytophagia bacterium
GATCAATTGAAACAGGTTTTTCTCAACCTTGTTCTCAACGCCATTGAAGCGATGCCCAATGGCGGCCGCCTCGAGGCCAGCAGCGCCAGCGTGAATGGCTTGGTCGAAATGATCATTCGCGACACCGGCTGTGGTATTCCACCGGAAAACTTGGCGAAAATTTTCGATACTTTTTTTACGACCAAACGCGCCGTGCACGGCGTCGGCCTCGGCCTGTCAGTGTGCTACAACATTGTGCACCAACACGGCGGCGCTATTGAAGTGCAAAGCGAAGTAGGAAAGGGCAGTGTGTTTGTTGTGAAGTTGCCGTTGGTGGAGAAAACAGCCTCCAATATGGCGGCACCGGCAAGTTAAAGTTTGCATACCGCAGTTTTATCTTTTGCCAGGTTAGGTAAAAAATTTGCGCTGACCTCAACCTAACGCGGACGAGCCGCAACCAAAAGAGATTAAACACAGAGAAAACGGAGCAAACAGAGACGATAATACTTGGACCCTCTTTGGTTTTGCAATCTCTGTTGACTCGGTTTTCTCGGTGTTGAAAAGTCTTTGCTTTTTTTGCAAAGATATCACTTGTAACAGACTACGCCAGTTTTCAGATAAACTGAAAACTAAAGCCCCGCAACGGGGCAGCAAACAAGTTCTCAAAAAATTTCTTAACCACTAAGACACCAAGAAAAGCTTTGCTTAGTGCCTTCGTGTCTTGGTGGTTAATAAACCTGCTTGTTAGCCAAACAACTTTCAGAATTTTTTTCTGAGTTTGAATGCGTTAACGCCTAAATTTATAACCTCATGAAATCCTCCATTCTTGTTGTCGATGATGACGCCGCCTTTCGCGCGGTGACGTCGTCGTTGCTGGAAGACGAAGGCTACACGGTCTCCTGCGTGAGCGATGGCAGCGAAGCCATTGCGCTGCTGCGCGAGCGTCATTTTGACCTTGTGCTCTCCGATCTCGTCATGGCGGAAGTGAGCGGTTTGCAAGTTTTGGAAACCGTCAAAACGCTCAGCCCGGCCACGATTGTGATCATGGTCACCGGTTTTGCCTCAGTTGAATCGGCCGTTGAAGCCATAAAGCGCGGCGCCGAGGATTATTTGACCAAGCCGTGTGGCAACGCCGAATTGCTCTTAAAGGTTCAGCGCGCGCTGGCCCAGCGGCAAAAGGATGAAGAGTTGGCGCGCTTGCGTGATGTCGTCGCGCGGAGCCACAGCTTCGGCAGCCTCATCGGTAAAAGTTCACGCATGCAGCAGGTGTTCCGCCTAGCGCAACAAGTGGCCGCCACCGACGCGACCGTGTTGCTGCTCGGTGAGACCGGCACGGGCAAAGAGTTGCTGGCGCGCGCGATTCATTTCAACAGCCCACGGCGTAACGGCCCCTTTGTTGCCGTCAATTGCGCCGCGATTGCTGAAACATTGCTGGAAAGCGAATTGTTCGGCCATGAAAAAGGGGCCTTCACCGGCGCGATTCGCCAGAAGCCCGGACGTTTTGAGATGGCGGAAAAAGGCACGCTCTTTCTCGACGAAGTTGGCGACATTCCGCCGGCGACGCAGATCAAATTGTTGCGCGTTTTGCAAGAACGCGAGTTCGAGCGGGTCGGCGGCAATGAGACGATCAAATGTGACATTCGCCTGGTTTCCGCCACCAATCGCAATCTCGAGCAATTGATTCACGAGAAAAAGTTTCGCGAAGATTTGTATTATCGCCTCAACGTGGTGCCGCTAAAGGTGCCGGCGCTGCGCGAACGGCCTGAGGACATTCCTTTGCTCGCGCAGCATTTTCTTAAAAAATATGTGCAGACCATTAACAAGACGGTTGGCAAAATTTCGGAGGCGGCGATGAATCTGCTCTTGCAGCACAAGTGGCCGGGCAACGTGCGCGAGTTGGAAAATCTCGTCGAACGCGCCATCGTGTTGTGCACGGGTGAAGTCATAGACGTCGAACATCTGTTGCTGTTGCAGGATCGCCCCGAGGCCGATCTGCTTGCGCAAGCGCGCAGCCAACAATTGACCGAGCGCCAGCTCACGCAACTTTATGCCCGCATGATTCTCGATATGGTTGACGGCAACAAAAAAGAAGCTTGCCGCGTGCTCGATCTCAATTTCCGCACGTTGCAAAACCGGCTGGAAGGTTTAACGACGGAGGCGGCGAGCGAAGGCGAGTAGCGCCCCGCTTCAAAAACTGGTTGCACATTTGGGGGAGTTGTTGTAATTTTGAAAGCACAGGCGCCGCAAAAATTTTTCATCAGTTTCAGGGAGCAATATTTTATGGACGATGCGCTAGCGCTGGTGCGAGAGCTTCTGGGGCTTTTCTCTGTGCCTCTGCTGGTATTATTGAATGCTTATTTTGTCGCCGCCGAATTTGCGCTGGTGGCCGTGCGGCGGACGCAGGTCGAAGAAATGGTCAAAAAAAAACGCGCCGGCGCCGAGGCGGTGCGCAAGGCCATCACTCGGCTCGACGACGCGATTGCGGCGACCCAACTCGGCATTACACTCGCGAGTCTGTCGCTCGGCTGGGTCGGCGAACCGGCCATTGCACACCTGCTCGATCCGCTTTTAAGCTTGCTGCCGGTGCAATGGGTGGACACCGCCAGCCACTCGCTTGCCGCAGTGATCGCGTTTATGACGATTACGTTTTTGCACGTCGTCATTGGGGAACTCGCGCCGAAAGCGCTGGCGTTGCAACGTCCCGACGAAATTTCGCTGCTCATCGCCTCGCCGCTATTAATTTTCGCCAAAGTTACCCGCCCGGCGATTTCAGTCATGAACGGTGCGGGCAACTGGATCGTCCGGTTGCTCGGTTTCAAACCCGTCTCGGGTCATCAGATGGTCCATTCGGTGGAAGAGCTTTACTTATTGGTGGAAGAGACGCGCAATGCCGGTGTGTTGCCGGCCGATCAAGCTGAATATTTGCGCAACGTTTTTCGCCTCTCCACCAAATGCGTGGGCGACATCGTGGTGCCGCGCGAAAAAGTGGCGGCGCTGGAGATTCACGCCTCCGAAGAAAAAATTTTAGAAGCCGTGCGTGAAGGCGCGCACACCCGCATGCCGGTTTACGACCGCGATATTGATCACCTCGTCGGCGTTGTTAATACCAAAGATCTTTTTTACCTGTTTAGCCTCCGTGGCATTGTCGTTTTGCAAGATGCCATGTACAAGCCGCTCTATCTTCTGCCTACCCTTTCCGTGGCGGCCGCGCTCAAGGAATTTAAACGCCAGAAAAAGCAGATGGCCGTGGTCAAAGACGCTTCCGGCCATGTGCTCGGCATTGTCACCCTCGAAGATGTGCTCGAAGAAATTGTCGGCGAAATCGAAGATGAGCATGACATGCCCCGCAACGGCAGCCCCGAATCACAAAAAGTACAACCGCAAGTTTCATAAATGTTTCTCGGAATGCAACAAATTCGATATTGAACAGATGGACATAATGTCACTTGCTTGCGACGCGCTTTAATTTGCTCTTGAAATTTAAACCCTTAGAGCATTACGGTTTTTAGACTTTTTAATTTTTGTTGCGGCACAAAATTCGCCTATCTGCTGTTACACTCGGGCGCTTGCAGGTTCGACAGCCCCGATTGGGGCGCCGTGAAAGCGCTTGCTTTTTGGTTTTTTTGTCGTCATATTGAATGGCTTTTTAAGCAGCGTTTGTCAAAATCTGATAAACGGGCCGGATCAAATTATTTATTGTGCATGCCGAGAATTATTGCTATCGCGCCAGTAGTCCCGGAACACGTGATCGAACAAACCACAGCGGCCGAGCTGGTGCGCAGTTTGTTTGCCGGCTCGTTTAAAGATGTGGATCGGCTTCTGCCGATTTTCGCCAACACCGAAATTGACCGGCGCTATTCCTGCATGCCGCCGGAATGGTTCAAACATAACCATTCGTTTGCCGAGAAAAATAAACTCTATTTTACCCACGCGCTGCAGCTCTGTGAAAAAGCCATTCGCCAATTGCTGGCACGCGTAGAGGTCGCGCCGGAGCGAATTGATCACATTTTTTTTATCTCCACCACCGGCATCGCGACGCCGAGCCTTGACGCGCATTTATTGAATCGCCTGCATTTGGCGCCGCATATTCTGCGGACGCCGATTTGGGGATTGGGTTGCGCCGGCGGCGTGGCCGGCATCGCGCGCGCGGCCGCCTGGCTCGAAGCGTATCCGGAAAAAACCGCGTTGGTGGTGGCGGTGGAGTTGTGCAGCCTCACTTTTATCCGCGACGATATTTCCAAAAGTAATTTTGTCGCGACTTCATTATTTGGCGACGGGGCTGCGGCGGTTTTGCTGGCTGGCGATCAGAGCAAGCTGCGCCAACGGCGCATGCTCGGCGTCACGGCTTCGGCTAGCATCACCTGGCAAGATTCGCTGGACGTGATGGGCTGGGAGATCAACCACCACGGCCTGAAAGTTTTGTTCTCGCGCGATATTCCAACGATCGTGAACCAATCGGCGCGGCCGGCGGTGCTCGAATTTCTCGCGCAACAGGGCGTGGCGCTCGCCGATATTGCGGCTTGTGTTTCCCATCCCGGCGGCGCGAAAGTAATTCGCGCTTATGAAGCGGCGCTGGAGTTGGCGCCCGCGCAAACGCGGCACATGTGGAGTGTCTTGCGAAATTTCGGCAATATGTCGAGTGTGACGATTCTCTTCGTGCTGCATGAGTTTATGCAATCGCCGGAGTTTCGTAGCGGCGCGATGACGTTTTCTTCGACGCTCGGCCCAGGCTTCACTTCGGAAATGTTTTTGGGAGCCGGCTTATGAATAAAACTTTTTTTATTGCCGCTTTGAGCTTTCTTTGTTGCCAGCGCCTGGTGGAATTGCTGGTGGCGCGCGCCAATGAAAATTGGATGCGGCAGCAACAAGCGCGTGAATTTGGCGCGGCCCATTATCGCTGGATGGTGTTGTTGCATATGGGCTTTCTCGGCAGCCTGGCGCTCGAAGGCTGGCAACGGGGCCCGGCGCTGCTCAACGGCTGGCCGGTGGTTGCGGCGCTTTTAGGCATGCTGCAAATTTTGCGATACTGGTGCATTATGGCGCTCGGTAGATTTTGGAACACCAAGATCCTCATCGTTCCCGGCGCGAAAAGGATTCATCGCGGGCCGTATCGCTGGCTTTCGCATCCGAATTATGCCGTTGTGGTACTGGAGTTGTTTTTCTGGCCATTATTATTTTCTTGTTGGTATACCTTGCTGTGGGCGGGGCTGACCAACGCGTTGCTGCTGTCAATTCGCATTCGGCAGGAAAACGCCGCGTTGGTTCATCTGACATAGCTTCGCGTTTGCACGACTCATTTTTTGCAAGGGATATACTTGAAAATCGGACTCGATGCCAGCAGTTTGCCCGTGAAGGTGGCCGGAGCAGGTAAGTACGTTTGTGGTTTGATTCAGGGCTTGGCGCAAATCGATGCGCGTAATGAATATGTGATCTTTGTCAAGTCCGGGACGCAGAATTTTTTTGCCGGGTTGCCCGACAATTTTCGGGTTTATGAACTGCCGAATTTCTCGCGGCCGTCGCGCTTGTTGTGGCAGCATTGGGCCGCCGGCAGCGATGGCCGGCAATGCCGGCTGGACATTTGGCACGGGCTGCATTACAGCCTGCCGCATTTTCACGGGGCGATGCGCACGGTGTCGACGTTTCATGATATTGCCTTCTTTTTACATCCGGAACTTTATCCGCCAGTTAAGCGTCTGTATTTTCAGCAAACGATCCGGCGCGCGTGGAATGTTGCCGACGCCGTGATCAGCGTTTCGCGCTCTACGGCCAACGACGCGCGGCGTTGGTTTGGCGAAAAACTTGATTTGACGCCACGGCGTTTGCACATCGTGCATTCCGGCCTCGATGATCGGTTTTTCTCCATGCCGGCGCCGGAAAAAATTGTGCGGGTGCGCCAGCGTTATGCGCTTTCTGCCCCGTACATTCTTTTTGTCGGCACGTTGGAAAAGCGCAAAAATCTACCGCTGTTAATCGCCGCGTTTCGGCGTTTGCGCGATCTCGGTTATCGCGATTTGTTATTGGTGCTCGCCGGGCTTCCCAGCAACGGGCAGAGCGAAGTTGCAAAAGCTATCGCGCGTGAGATTTTTACCGATACCGTCCGCTGCCTCGGCTACGTGCCGGAAGCCGATATTCTACCGTTGTATCACGGCGCGCAATTGTTCGCGCTGCCGTCGATGCACGAAGGCTTTGGTTTTCCCCTGCTGGAAGCCATGGCGTGCGGCGTGCCCGCGCTCGCGGCCAATAATTCGGCCATGCGGGAATTAGCCGCCGATCAGGAGATGTTGTGTTTTGGTGAGGCGGAAGTGTGGGCAGGTAAAATGGAACAACTGCTGTTTAACACCAAGCTGCGTCAGAAGCTCATTGCCCGCGGCCTCAAACAGGCACGCGAGTTTTCCTGGCAACAGACGGCATGGGCTACGCTGCAGGTTTATAAATCCGTTTACGAGGCCACGAGAAAACGCTTGCTACCGGCTCCCGAAAAGAAAACCGGCGCGCGCCACACGCCGGCACCGGCGGAGAATCTTTTTGTGCTGAATCCGAAAAGCGCCGAAATCAGCGCCGCCGTTTTGAAAACGCTGGCGTATGCAGATCTGTTTGAATATCCGTTACAGTTGCAGGAAATTCACGATGGTCTGCTCGACTGTGACGCCACGATGGATGAAGTGAACGACGCGGTGCAGGATTGGGAACGCCGCGGCGTGGTTGAGCAATACAGCGGCGTGTTCTTTTTGCGTGATCGCCGCCAGCTCGTTACCGTGCGCGAGCAACGCCGCGAGCAAACACAGGCGCTCTTGCAAAAATATGCGTGGTTGCTGCGTTTGTTGATGAAATTTCCCGGCGTGCGGAGCGTGTCGCTTTCCGGCGCGGCGGCGTTTGAGAATTGCAAGAAAGCCGACGACCTTGACGTGTTTATTATCACCGCCCCGCGCCGGGTGTGGTCAGTTTATGTGGCGCTTGTCATTTTACTCAAACTCCTGGGAAAGCGTCAAACGATTTGCCTCAATTGCTTATTCGATCAGGAGCATCTTCGCCTCAACGAGCGTGATTTTTTTCTCGCGCATCAGATTGCCTTTCTAAGGCCATGCAGTGGTGGAGAATATTTTCGGCAGTTTTTATTGGCCAACGCGTGGATTTATTCGCATCTGCCGCAGCGCCTCCATGCCGCCGAACTGCCCATGAGCACGTTGCCACGCCCGCACGGACAAAAATTTCTCGAGACTATTTTTTCGTGGCGAATTTTTGATTATCTTGAAAAAGCGCTTTTTGCATTATATCGCCGGCGCATTCAGCTTAAAACCGCGCATTTGCCGGGCGACGGCGTGGTCATTCAGCCGGGCCAGATCCGGCTGTTTACCAACAACCATCGGCATCGCCTTAAAGATGCGCTGGAGCGCCGCGTGCAGGAAATTTCACAACACGATTTTTTATCAGCAGAGGCGGAAGCGAGTCATGTGGTTTTTTGAAAAAGTCCGAGGCCAAAGAGTCCGAGGTCCGAAGCCGGTTCGCAAGTTTTTGCTTGGTCTGCTGGTCGCGCTGGCGTTTTTGCAATGGCGCTGCGGTGAAAACCCTTTGCAACCGGATTTGCGCGGCCCCAATGAAGTTTGGATTCAATCCACCGGGTTTGATCCGGGAACGTTGACGGTTAGCGTTGGCACCAGCGTCACCTGGACCAACAAAGACAACGTCAGACACGATGTTACCAGCGGCCAGCCGGGAAATGTAGAAAATTTATTTGATCCATCGCCGAATTTGAGCGCCAGCGCAACACATGTCGTTCCATTTAATCGGCGCGGTACGTTCAGGTATTTTTGTTCGATTCACGGCAGCAATCATGGCACCGGCAGTATTGTGGTGCAATAACCCAATGCCAGCAAGTTGAAAACACCCGATCAAAAAAATCTCAGCGCAAGTTTTTTGCTTCAAACTTTAATGTTTTTGGCTATCACAGAAAAGGAGAGACCAATGGCTCGAACGATGTTACGCCGCCATGCGGTAATGACGCTGGCGCTCTTGTTACTAAACGCGATGAGCGCCAGTGCCGGCGAAGGGCCGGCGTTCGTGAAACCGTCCACAAATCAACCGCAAGATAAATTGCTGGTACGCGTGCAGGAAATCGTCGAAGAGAGTTGCGCGTATGCCGGCTGCCATACCGGCGCCAATGCGCCTAACGGCCTCGACATGTCCGAAGACGTGTTGGTGGCGAATCTCGTCGGCGTCAAAAGCGCGGCGGGTTCATGGTTGCGCGTCAAACCCGGCGACCCGGCCAACAGCTATTTGATTAAAAAAATTCTGGGCGCGCCCGGCATCAAGGGCGACCGTATGCCGCGCGGCAGCAAACCGATGGCCGCTCCGGAAATCGCGGCCTTTGAAGCATGGATTAAATCGTTGCCCGCAAGCATGAAAGCGGAACCGCCCAAAATGAAATATGCCAATGCTTTTAGCGGTTTGACGCTCGCCAATTTGCAAACTGCGGAAACGCTGGAGAAAGGCGCTTTTCTTTATCGCATTACGCATAAGTTCAACTCGCCGACCAATGTCGGATTCGATCAACTCTTCGGGCTTGACGGCGGCAGCGCAATGTTGACACAAGTTGGTTTCCCGCTGTCAAACCGCCTGTTGTTTACGGCGGCGCGCTCAAAAGTCAATGCCACGTTTGAAATTGGCGCAAAATATGGCCTGCTGCGCGAAACGGCCGATCGTTCCACGCCATTCTCGGCGGCCCTTTATGCCGGAGTGGATTGGGCAACGGCGAAGAATGTTCCCGATCCGAACGATCTCAGCGCCACGCCAAAACTGCTTGGCCGCACGGCCGGTGAGCGTTTCGCGATTTTTGCCCAACTGCCGGTGAGCAAACAAATCGGCAATCGCTTGGCGATCATCGCGGATCCCTGCATTTTGTTA
>CAYUVM010000149.1:0-8841 GCA_964447935.1 uncultured Cytophagia bacterium
GTCGGTGACGCGCTCGAGCTGATAGCGGCCCTGGCCGCGGCCGATGCCGGTGCGGCCGAGTTCGTCGAAGGCATAAACGAAGTACGGCAGAAATTCGATGCCTTTGCCGATGAGGGTCAGTTGAAAATGCAGCGTTTCGCCGGGGTGAATGAGTTCGCGCTTGTGCAGCGGCGGCAGGAGTACGAAGGGATGCGGCAAGTTGGTGGCGGTGATGTTGGCGTTGGCGCTGCCGTCCTGCGGGGTTTCAAAGATGTAGGCGTACGCGCATTGATTACCGAGCTGGCAGCGCTCGACGCACTGCCCCGGCGGGAGGACGCAGCAGACTTTTTTCATGACGTGGCCAAATCCGCCGCGCAAGGCCGAGCCTTTGTATTCCGGCAATTGAAGGCTCTCCTTCGCGATGAGGTGAAAGGTGAAGGCGGCGAAGGAGAATTGGAGTTGCTGCAAGGCAGCGGTGAGGTCGGGCATGGCAGTGTTCAGTTGGCAGTGTGCAGTAGTCCGTTGCGCGTGTCGTAATCGCGGAAATTGAAAGTTGTTAATCGAGCCCCAAAACGTGAAATTGGGCTCATCGGGTTGCTTCCGATTGCCGGCTATTTAGGATACTGGCTCATTTACTACCATCCCGGCAGCCTGTTCAAATCTCTTTTGCAGCTTTTTATAAAACCAAGAAAATACTGGGGGGTTCTCCGAACGATGTCGAAATATTTCATCCTGAAGCTGTCGGGTGCGTTGCGCCAAGACCTCGTGCGATACAGTTTCCCTTGAGACATCCTTCCACAACTCGTCAACGACACGCTTCAGTTCATCCAATCGATTAGCCGATTTGTAATGATCGTAACCATGTTTTAAACCCAAAGCCAACGCAGGTAGAGTTAAGAGTAATGGCCCCTGAAAGAATTGCGCCAGCGTCCATTTTGCCCCAATGCCAATCGTTATGATGGCGAAAAAGACAATGCCAGTTACGAGGAAAACCCACCTCGCATAGGCACGCCTCAGTCTGGAATCCCACCAAATATTTTCCTTTTGGCAAGCAATTCGTGCCTTCGGAAGTGGCAGATTACCTACTGTTGGGCTGTACCAGTCTTTCAACTTCTCCCATTCATCAGGATTTCTATGTTCCCGAAACTTCTGCGTAGCAGACAATATTACCTCCGGTTCGGGTTTGGAGCCGGCCAGTACCTGATTCCATTCGATATCGAGTAGCTCGCAATCTAAAGTTTCTTGAATTTTGGCGGCGTTCTTGCGCCGGTTCACGATAACTGGCACCACCGCAAATTCACCAACCACCACCATAAGCGTAATCCAGGTGAGCAACGGGGTAAAAGGTTGCATGATCGCAATGGCGCTAGTGCCGAGAATGGCCAGGGCCGTTGCAATACCTGTCCAAATGGTCATCCCTTTTTTCTCTTCGTCATAAAGTTGACGTTGAGCAGCAAGAAGCTGTAGAAAACGATCTTCGTTTTGACGTTGGGGAATTTGGTTCATGATAGAAAGAAGTTAATTGTTGAATTAAAAATTCAGAGGGCTTGGTCTAATGTTCTTGCTTGAACTTGATCATAGCCTTCGGCGCTTTCTTGATAGACTTCAAAATGCAATGCCGCGCGGCGGCCTTGTTTAGCCAAGTTCTGCGCAATCGTGCGTGCTTCTACTTCGGTCACTTTGTGAACCGCAGTGGAAAGTTTGCCCACCAGTGTGGAAGGCAAAGCCGCTTTTAAATCAGGTTCACGCGCAATCGGCAAAAAGCCGCCGGCATCGAATGGCGGATAGGTAAATAATTGGTTCAGCGGCTCGTCATACCAGAGAATTTGTGCCAACTTTTCGAGGCTTTTTCGGTCGAGAAATTGGCCGAGGCCAATTTGCTGTAGTTTCCCGCCGTCCCAAAGGGTGTTGTGGATTTGCTTCAAGGTTTCTTCAGCAGCAAAGGCGGACGTGCTACCTGTTTCTTGGCTTCGAATGACGCCACCCTTCACGATAAAGTTGATCGACCCATAACCGTAGGCTTTGCCATAGCCCAACTTATGGCGAAGATGATTTCCCGGCTGCAACACGAGTAACAACAATTTAAGCATGACTTCTGGAATATTTTCAAAATAGAGCCGAAAACTTGCGGTGGTCTTGCCAACTTCCAAGCATTCGACCGGAAAAGTATAAACCGGATGGTCTCGGCGTCCTTTCCAATTGCGAGCATCGAGATACCAAGCAATGCACTGTTGCGGGCTTTGATGATAATAAAATTTTCGCCCACGAAAACCGGCGCCAATAAAATCGCAAACTTTAAAATGTTGCACTGGTCGCAGTCGAATGCCATAAGGTTTTTGATACCACCAACTCGAAGCACTGGGATGCGGGCCGCCCATAAAGGCGGAGTCCTCAACGTCTGGCATGTGATGTGGGCTTTTTTCGTCGCTCAGATTTTCTGGCGGAACCCGCGCGTCTTCGATGATGATGCGGCCACGCCAGCCTTGACTACCTGGTTGCTTTTCTTCATCTTCTTCTCTCTCGGGAGAAACACATCCAAACAGAAAGGAAGCGAGATCGATTTCGCCGTTTTTTGCTGATTCAGGATTGAAGGCGACCGGCAAGGATAGCATATCTTTTTTCAGCGGCGATGAGTCATCTCCTGGCGGTGCTGCCGTTGCACCAAAGCCGATGGTGTGTTTATTTCTCTCTTTTAAGTAAAATGGTGTCATTTGTGAAGCCCAGCCATTGCAGGCCGCTTCAACAAAGGCGCGTAGCAAGCCACGAATCGATGCCGCCGGAATAAACGCTTGTCCATGCCGGCGGTAAAATTGGCTATTCAAAATTTTAAAGTTTGGCTTCTCATTTTCTCTGGATTGTCGCTGGGCTTGCCCGGTGTTCTTGGCTTCCTGGGCGCCGACAATGTGTACCGGTGTCAAAGCCTGAATCTGTAGTTCCAGATAGCCCGTCTGCAAGTTATCAAACCGCAACCAATCTTGCGGGCTTTTTATTTTTGGTCCCGTAGAAGCGAAAGGAACAAAATCGAACGGATTAGGATGGTGAGACATGACAAGCTCCTATGGTTTTTCAAGGCTTGCGAAATTGATGGTTGCAAGCTCTGCGCGGTTCAGCTCGACGCCAAGCCAAATTTGGCTGAAATAGTCATTCTCGGCCAAATCTTTTTTGCCAAGACTTTTGAGTTGTTGGTGCAGGGCCGCTGCTGCGGAGGAGACAAAAAGGCGATATTGTTCCGAAGCAATTTCCACCCGGCCGCGGCCCTGGCTCGTCAATCCTCCGAAGCGCAGAAAACCGTTATGAATATCGGTATGCCAGAGATTGATTAACTCAACGTCTGTGGGTTTCGGATTTAAAATGTGAAATTCCACTTCGAAGGTTTCGCCTTCACTCATCTCCAGACCAAAGTGCAAACCTTGTTCTTTGGCCGCCATGGTGACGCGATCCAAGGGGTTGCGCACGGTGACATGGCGTTTTATGTTTTGCGGCCCATCGGTCGAGGTGATGGGCTTGCCGACGGCATCCAGGGCTTTGTTGGAAACGGTTTGCTCCACCTGCGTGGTTAGACGAAGCCTACCCGCCCAAATCAATGGGGTGTCGGCATTCGGGTCAATATCGTAAGCAATACCAAAGAGCGAAAGAATGTCAGCCCAACGATTTTTGTGTTGTCGCAAATGCTCCCAAACTTTTTGCAAAACGTCGGGCACGGCTGGCGAGGAATTGTCTGCCTGTTTTTCCAGTTTGAAGAGATTCCAATCATCACGTTTGATGAGATTTTTGATGGCCCATTGGCGCAGCGCTCCACGAATGGAACTGGCCGGAATGCTGTACTGCACTTGCAGTTGGTTGTGGGCATCCACATAAAAATGATAATTGAAATCCGTGATTTCAGACCATTCTTTGTCTCCACCATGCGATTGGCTGGCGAATTTGCTCCCTGAATTTTTCCATAACAGGGCCACTTCTTGGCCACGCCCTTTTTGCATGTGCCGGGGTTGTTGTTTAAATGCGGCTTTAGATTGAGGCTGGGCGCCTTGCCGAATGAGCAGAGGGGTTTTCAAGGTTAGTTTCCACTTGCCATGTAAAACGCCCAAAGCGCCGTTTTCGAAAGGTAAATTAAGGTTCATGACTTCTCCTTCATCCGGGCCTGAAACGCCTCTTTGAAACGCCGAATAAGCTGATCGACAGGCTCGGTGACTTTGGGAAGTAAATTGTAGCCGGCGTGATCTTGCGCGAGCGCCAATTTTACCCAGTTGGCAAGCTCTTGATCTTGGTTTTGAATGCGATGGATATTCGTTACTTTGAATGCCATGCGACCAAAACCGCGGCCAGCCATGGCGCCAATGGTCAACGGAAAAATCTCCGAATTAAAACCGTACAACCCGAAGAGCAGAAAGCCCAACTCTTCATCTGTCAAGTTTTGCCCGACGATGTTCACCTCGTAGCTCAGCCCCGGCGGCGCCACTTCAAACGCATAAAGCTTGTGCGGATCGGCGGCGCCCGTTTCCGGGTCGATAGACACCGATTGGACGATGTAAGTTTGCCGATCTTTATCCCACCCGCGGCTGACGAGTTCGGGCGCGGGCACTTCATTTTTAGCCGGAGCATCCCAAAATTCGATTTTGCCTTCCGAGAATGGTGTGCCAAATAGCTGCTCCAACAAGCTGGCTTTGTTGATCATATAGTCAATTTGTTGGTCTTCTTCGTAATCCCGAAAAGCGGCGCCAGTAAAATCAGCGTCAGCCGCGATTCTGTGTCCGAAAGCCTGGAAGATTTGCAGAAGATAATGCCGGACATTCCCGCGCAGCGCGCTGCCTGGCAAGTAAGGACGGAGCTTGCCGTTCTGGAAGCCCAGCGCAATCAATGAAACGTCCTGAGTCGTTTTTTCATTGAGTTTTTTCAGCTTTTCTGATTTGACATCTCTTGGTCTTTCTTTGATTTCACCATTACCGATATGTGTCGGCGTTGTAGCGGTTAACTCGCCTGCGATACGATAACGATTGCGAAAAGCATCTCCTTTAAATATCATTGGCCACCTCCTTCAAGTTGCGTAAAAAAGTTTTCATCCCAATGGCAGGCGAGATTTAGGTTGATCTCCCCATAGCCATTCTCAGGAACAAAGGGGCAAACTTGCCAAGGCTGCTTATCGTCCGGCACGCGTTGCACAATTTCGTTCGGCAATGGCAAGCCATCTTCTTGCAAGCGCCGCAAGCAATCTGTCGCGTTCTCGAGGTTATTGGCCCTGAGAACGAAAACACTTCCCGCTTCGGTTAGAACAAATGGATAGTATTTAGGTGTCAGCCGATAACGCTTGGCCAGATAGCCGCCCATGAGCTTTTGCCGCGCAAAGAAGCGAACCAACTCACACGACTGTTTGGTTGCCTGCTGCCAATAGTCATTATAAATTTGATGCAGATTCAGGGTATGGCGTTGCGCAGCCAAATTCGAACCATCAAATAACAGCGCATCTGTTTGCAGCGAAACAATGGCTTCACCATTTCTGAAGACATCGGAAGAACTACGGATTTTGGCTGGCGGACGACCGGCAGCAAAATTGCAGTTAAATCGCGTGCTGCGTTTGCCCATGGTGTTCCAACCGGAACGCATGAGCTGATAAAACTCATCCATCAACTTTTGTAGCTTACCATCATCCATTTCGGGAAACCGGACATAAGCAATCCAGCGTACTTTTGCAGTGGTCTGTTTGTTTTTTGCATAAGGTGTGAGATACTGGAACGTATAAAGCTTGTCTTCCTTTGCCCGACGGGTTTGCGGGTCGATGGCAGTGCGGGTTTTGTTGATGATCTCACAATTCACCCACCCAAAGTCTGCCTTTATACCGTCATCGTTCTTCCAATCAATCTGAAAGACTGGCGCTTTCCCACTAGCATCCAGAAAAGGTTCGGCCTTGTTGGCGACATCGACAAACGGCTTTTTCGATGAATCCGTTGCCGCGGCCTGAACAATAGAAAATGGTAAAGTTACCGGTCGAACTAGCGCTGCTGGAGGTGCCGGAAACGCATGAGAAAAATGAATACTGGAAAAACACTCTGCAAGAATGGGAAATTGCTTTTGCACCAATTGGTTTTGCGCATCAATGGCTTTGGCCAACGGTTGGGTGCCGCACAGTTGATTGAGGAATTTTGCCAATGCGCCTTTAATCACCGCGCCAGGAATGATTTGTTGCGACTCGGCATAACTGGTTTTCTTGGTGACACCACCGACGAAGAGATCGTTTTCGAACTCAAAAATTAAACTCAAATCGCGATTGACCGGCAACACGGGAGCAATTTGTTTGGAGGGTTGCGCCGGCTGAAGAACGGTTTTCACTTCTTCCAAGCGGCCACAACCGCTGCCCTTGGCGCCGCCCACCGCCGTGATCCATTTTAGTCCTGCCGTCAAATTATTGGCGAGAGATTTTGCGGCGCTATCATCGGCTGCGAAAAAACTAATTTTACCATGCCACTCGGTGAGACTGCCGGAGGGCACAATACTCTCCATAATCTGCAAAAAATTTTCTTTACTGGCGCCGGTTTGCGGGTTAATGCTAACCTTGGTCAATTTAGAGATTGAGGCGGTGCCCGCGAACAAAAAATCGGAAAAATGCAAGGCGGCAGTTTCGGGCAAATATTGACCGGCGCCGTTTTCTTTTCCAAATAGCTCATCAACATTGACGCTTTTAAGGGCATTCATTTGGGTCAATTCGTTGATGGCCTCACGCAGCTTGCCTTTAACATGGCTTGCCTGCAACGCCAACTTGCCATCCGAGTTGCGATAAAAGATGCGATTCCAGCCGCGTGTCACATCGCCGCCGCCGCTGGAAATCAGTGGCGCTTTCAGAGTGAGCGTGATCTTCAATTCATAAGATTGATTCATTGTTTTTCCTCCACGACATAATCCCAAAGATCGCTAACCCAATACCATCGGTGGGGCTTGTCTTTGAGCACCTGTTCAATCGTATTTGCCAATTGAGTCTTTTGCTCCCGGTTCAAAAGCTTTTGAGCCCGGTCGACAATGTCTTGGATTTTTGCCTTTTGTTCTTCTGACGTCCCACTTTGCATCGTCTCGATTATTTCATGCAATTTGTTCTTCGCCAACAGCCGCTTCAGCTTTTGTAAATGCGGCTTCAACTCTGTCAATTCCGCCGCATTAATCACGAAATCATGGGCTTGCGCAGGTTTATGATACTTCTCCAGGAAATCACCAACATGCCGGGTCATTTGACCGAAAGAAACCATGTTCAGGAAGGCAAAACAATTGGCGTTCGCCTCGAGATCAATCGTTTCCTTGGGTAACGTGCTCTTCGCCATGCGGCAAAGCTCTTCGGCATATTGGCGAATCTGCAAGATGGGCAGATTATGATGGCAAAGTATGACTCCAGCCGCATTTGTTAAACGTACGCTTTTTCCACTCTGAGCGGTAAAACGTCTTTCCTGGGTTTGCGTAAAGAATAGATTGAGCACTTTTAGCGCCTGCCAAGCCGGTACGACCCATTCGATTTCATCGCCGCCCCACAACAAGGTTTCCAAGCGAATCTCACCATCTGAAGTTTGAAAGGACTTTTGGGACTGGGCATATTTCAAGATTTCGCGCAGGGCGCCTTCGCGTGCTTCCCGAATGGCGCGCTGAAAATTAATTATGTCTGTTTCGGTTTTGCAGAGAGCGTGGCGAATACTGCCGAAACGATTGCCATCAATGTGGAGAAAGGCGATTTTGCCGTCCAAGCTGCCGGCCTCGCCTGAAGCAGCCAGTGTCTCCAAATCGTTGGTAACCTTGGGTGCCTGGGTTTTTAATATATCCGCGTAAATCTTATTTCTTAGATCAATTCCTTCTTTGCGGCGAACCGCAACCGCATGGGATACTTCTTGCATTTGATTTTGTACAAATACTCTTGTCGCCGCTGGCCGCACACGATCAACAAAGCACTCTTCTTCAGCTTTGGGACTCATTTCAGGTAAGGCAAGAGAAGGGCTCTGGTATTGTTGCCACCGGCATTTAGCAGTCAAACGCTGCACGCTCCGATCAAAATTTTCAGGATGGTCGATGCGTTCCCAAGCGCTAACATAGGTAGCAAATTCAGAGGTTCTTTGATTGACCGTTGCCATCGCTTTGTGCCGAGCCACTTCCGCCGCTTCATCATTTGCCGCCTCGAATTTAAAAAGCCCAATGCTAGCCGCCGATCCAATATCTTGCCAGTTCTTGACGCTGTCGGGGAGGGCAAGTTGATCCACCGCGTCCAACAACATGAACCCACCACCGCGAATGGTGCTGATGTCATGCGTATCGTAAACAGAATGATCGAGGTTCACCGCTTCGATACGTAAATAGTAAGTTGGCATTTTAGCCTCCAGAAAATGTCTTTCTTAAATTATCACTCGTAAGGCGAGCACGTGATTCATATCGTCACGAGCCTGTGTATCCTCACTAACCTGAGTTTTGATAGCCTCACCTACGATGAAATGGGCAACCCAGATGGTCTCATTGGAAAGTTTGTCGGCTGTCCAAATTGAAGCTTGCTGCTCCGCTAATTTGAATATCGAATTTAGGTGAAGTCCATCATGTTTTCGTGGCTCCATTAACGACATCGCTTCTTCCAGTGTTGGCAAGCGCCATTCTTCATGACCACCCTGGTGGTCTATGTTAAACATTTTTAAGTGACTTTCAAGTTCTCTAAACTCAATAGGTTTTATGCTAGTAGAATATTGTTGCCAGATCAAATTAGTCGCATGGTCTATGATAGTTTTCGTTCCTTTATCATCAGCAATTTCATACTGATGCTTTACTCCTTTACCTGAAGGATTATAGGCGCGATCGTAACTTGACAATGTTATCTTAAAACTAGAGGACAAACGTCCAACGAGGACAAAA
>CAYUVM010000150.1:0-8827 GCA_964447935.1 uncultured Cytophagia bacterium
AACCCGCATTTTTAAAGGCTTTTTTTAACTATTTTGGGTTTTTCAGTAAGGCCTAAATATATGAAAAATTTCACCTAACATCATGGACAGGAAAAATTCCCCCAATCGTTAATCTTGAACATTTACCCAAGCCAATCAAAGGTGGGATAATTCGAGATTTGGTTATCGCAAAGTTTGAACCTGAAATGATCATCCTATTCGGATCGCTCACAAAGAAGGAATGGACTTAGAAAGGCGGCATCGCTTTACTAATCGTTGCAGGTACAATGGGTGGTGCGAATTCGGGAGGTGTGTTATAAATTCCGTTCGGTGGCGACTTCAACGCGCTGTCTTCGATCAAACACCATCAGCCCCGAATCGTTAGATGGCTCAATGAGGTCATCAATGACTCAAACCGAACTCAACAAACAGATCATCCGCCGCTTTATCGACGAAGTTGTTAACACCGGCAATGTCGCTTTGCTCGCCGAGTTCGTCGCGCCGGATTGTGTGGAGACGGACGGCAAGGTCCGCATCGTCAGCGGCGTCACAGGCATGGCCGAACACATTAACGCCGTCCGCGGGAGCTATCCGGATTTGTTTCTTACCATTGAATGTCAGGTGGCCGCAGGCGAGTGGGGTGCCACGCCAATCACGGCGCGGGGCACACATTCGAGGGCAATGGTCTTCCAAGGCAAGCAAGTTTTGGGGCGGAAAAAGCGGCCTATGGAAGCGGGAAATAAAATAGCAAACAATAAAAAGCGTTCTCAACTACTACAATGATACCCGCTGCCGGCGTTCTTGATCAATTCGATCCTTGAGAAACATTTTGATTAAAGCCTGATAGGAAACATCCCGTTTTTGCGCCATGACGCGTAATTCACTCACCACAAATTCGGGAAGGCGCAGGGAAATTGTTTTCATCGTTGGTTTTAAATTGGGGAAAGACGTGAATTCGGCTTTGTCCCAATCAACAAATTCCGTGGAATCATGCGTTGCCCAGAACTTGCGCTCGGCGGTCTCACTTTTAAATTTTGGAATCTCTTTTAACTTTCTCATAATATCGTGTCGTTTCTTTGTCGTTCATATCTCGTGCCGAGATGACCCGAATAAAATTATTCCTGATGGTGCAGGCAATAAATAAATATCTGCCGCCGTCGGTGCGCCCCAAAACATAATAGCGCTTTTGAGTTATCGAGTGTTTTTTATCATCTGCAAAGATGAGTGGCCGGTTGAAAAATACTTCCTCGCATTCGCTATTCGAAACCAGATGTGAAATCAAGTTTTTATCGGAATTTCCTTCATCCCAGTCGAAGCCGGTGCAATTTGCCAGCGTTTTGCTCATCGTATAATCAACTTACAAATGATAAACATTTTAGTCAAGGCAATTTTGGAAAAAGGCAATTGGGGAAAATCCCTTGATTCTCTGCCGATTTTGTTCTATTTTCTCAATATGAACTTTTGGTAAAAGGATTGCGACGGAACCCACTGTACCACTTTAGGTATTTTCAATGATTCGAGAAAAAGATTTAGACGTAAAGGATTTGGCGAATACCATTCGTGTTCGTCAAGTGTTGAGCCGCATCAAAAAAAACGGCTGCCGCTACATTGTGAGAGAAAATGGGCTGCCGCTGGCCATGCTACTGCCATTGGAAGATGTGGTGTTGCGCAAAAATGAAAAAGTAAAGGCATGGCAAGATTTGTTTCAACTCCTGGATACGGTTCATGCGCGCAATGCGCACATTCCCGCCAAAGAAGTTGAAGCCGATGTCGAGGCCGCGATTCGGGAAGCTCGACGCGGCCGGAAATAATCTCTGCCATGCACAGGATTGTTCTGGACACCAATATTTTGGTAGGCGCGTTTCTGACGCCGAAAGGCGAGAATTCGGAAGTTTTGCGGCGGGCCAAAAGCCAAAAACTTTATCTCTCGCCTTTTATTTTATCCGAAGTCTGGCGAACGCTTCGTGTGACAAAACTTCAAAAGAAATACCGGTATTCCGATATTGAGGCGGTGCAGTACATGCAGTCATTGCGTTTTATTGGCCGCATTCACACGCCAGAGATAAAAGTTGTAAAAGTGTGTCCCGATCCTGATGACAATCACATCCTCACTTGTGCGGTCGACGTTCAGGCCGATTATTTAGTGACGCGAAACATTAAAGATTTCCCGAAATCCTATCGTGGGGTCAAAATCATACCGCCGGAAAAATTTTTACAACTCGTCAGTCGGCCATGAGTAAAAACGTAATGATGCCGTGCGTGCTAACCATTGCCATTGTGTTTATTATCAGAATGTGCTCGCCGTTGCAAGCCCAAACACTCGTTTCTTTCCCAACGGCGGACAGCGGGTTGGTTTATGCTGATCTGTACGGCAAAGGCGAGCACGGCATTGTGCTGGCACATGGCGGGCGATTCAACAAAGAGAGTTGGGCGTCGCAAGCAAAAGCGCTGGCAGAAGCCAGCTTTCGCGTGCTTGCGATTGACTTTCGCGGCTATGGCCAATCGCACGGGCCGGGACAAGCCGATCCGTTGAGCGCGCCGTTGTATCTCGATGTGCTCGCGGCGGTTCGGTATCTGCACCAAGCCGGTGCGAAAAAAGTGTCGGTGGTTGGCGGCAGCATGGGCGGTGGCGCGGCAGCGGAGGCTTCCATTGCCGCAGCGCCGGGCGAGATTGATCGTCTGGTGTTGCTGGCCGCGATGGCCATCGACCGGCCCGAACAAATCAAGGGCAGAAAATTGTTTATCACCGCGCGCCAAGACACCACTGCCAGCGGCACGCCGAGACTCGTCAAGATTCGCGAGCAATTTGACAAAGCGACGGAGCCGAAAGCATTGGTGATTTTGGAAGGTTATGCGCACGCGCAGGCACTTTTCCAAACCGATCAAGGCGACCGGCTCATGCGTGAGATTCTGCGATTTCTCTCGGCACCGTAAACCCGATTTGATAACGATTCAGTTTTTTATACAACAACAATACCGCTGGTTAACTGGCGCGACCCTGCGGCGTTGCTTTTGCGCCAAAACTAATAAAATTTCACCACCAATAAAATTTCCTTGACAAAGCACGCGCTTTTCCTTATCATAAAGGCGCACCGTGGGTTTTCTTTCCAAGGCGAATAGCAAGAGAGGTAGAACTTTATGAGCATTGAACAAATCGAGGACAAAGCGCTACGGCTTTCTGAAGAAGATCGCGCGAAGCTGGCGCGAAAACTTTTGCTGAGTCTTGAGATTCTTTCCGAATCCGAGATTGCGGATGATTGGTCAGTCGAGGCACAGCGCCGCGCGCGGGAACTCGACGCGGGCACGGTTCAACCGATTTCGGCTGAAGAGGTCCGACGCAAAGCTCAGGCCTTGCTGCGATGAATCGTTTTCCATTCACGGTATTGTATCGGGAAAAGGATGGCACCGTTCAAGTTCTCGCTGTGGCGCATCAGCGCCGGCGACCGCGGTATTGGCTGGGAAGATTTTAATAGTGATTAACGCAAAAGTTGCCTTGCCGCTAATTTTGCCGTTAACCCCAACACCGCTGGTTCGCACCAGGAAACCAGCGGTGTTGCTTTTGGCGCCAAAACCAATAAAATTTCCTTGCCAAAGCGTGCGTTTTTCCTTCCCGTAGATGGATTAATTCGCTGATTTGTAAAATTATCACCTCGCAAGGCAAAACATCCTCAAGATAAAAACAAAACGACGCTTATTCTTACCATCAAACAAGCAGTCTTGCCGACTATGTTATAGTAACTCGACAAATATGCCCAGAATTCCCAGATTTTGCTTGACAATTTCATTAAAGCGTGTTATGTTGAGTTCCCACTTCGACGAAAATAGGTAACCTGCATCTTGTTCGATCAAAACACGGAGAGGAAAATGAAAAATCATTCACTCTGCACGCTCACAATCATAGCATTGATTACGGTTATGAACGCTAGCACAAGAGCACAGGAAAAACAGAATGCTCGTTTGCGATCATATCCGCCAAAGCTTGATTCACTGACCACTGAATGGACGTACGAGTTTTCGCTGGCTAAAAGAGAAACAGTCTCTATCCATATTTATTTTCCTGATAGTCCGGATCTGGCCGTTATTAGTTCCCTGGAATTAGAAAATAGCAAAATTAAGCCAAAGATCAAGAAGGGTGAATGGATTCTTGAGATTGCAGATACCACGATTACCGATACAACAGTAGTTGTCAAAGCCAAAGGTAGTAACCAGAGATTCAAAAACGGCGCAGTAAAATATATCTTCAAAAACCGTGGTAATGTTAATATAGATAGTAATTTTGTAATTGGGCCAGTACTAAAGGATAACCAAACGGACAAACAGGAAGAGCAAAGTGCTCTTTCTCGATCATACACGAAAAAACTTGACCACCAGATTTCTGCCTGGGTGTACGAGTTCACACTTAAGGAAAAGTCAGGTATTTCTATCCAAATTTCTTTCCCTTATAGTCCAGATCTGGTAATCTCAACTTCCCCAGAGTTAAAGGAAAACACGACTAGGCACGGAAACGGCGAATGGAGCCTCGAACTTAAAGATAAGAAGTTGACTTCCATTTATATTACAGTGTCGGGCAGCAATCAGAGATTCAAAGACGGTGTAGTAAAATATGTCATCAAGGAAGACTCTAAGAAAGCAGATACTAGTTTCGCAATTGGGCCAGAATTACAATTTAATCCGGAATTTTTCCGCCCAATGGTTGGAGCTGGTTTAGGTTATTTAGCAGATGACGTGATTGATTTCGATGAAAAGAATAATTTTTTGTTTGTCAAAAATGATAGTAGATTGCGACCGGTTCTTTTGGCAGGACTGCTTTTTAATTTTAAGGGATTCGCTCAGAAACTAAAGATACCAGGGCCCCGTATTGCCTCAAATGATAGTGCTTTCAAAAAATTTATGAAGCATTCTTCAAAGCTTATTACATTCCCGTTGAATTTGTTGCTGTTCCCTCTAAGAATGACTGACGATGTTTTGTTCTCAGTTGAGTTTACTCAAGGTACTAGCCCGGGGGTGGATGGCGTCGTTTTTGGTATTTCTAAAAGGATTTCCAATGATTTGAGTTTCGTTATCGGGTATTCTCGAAGGAGAGGTCGAGAATTAAGCCCGGGTTTCAAGAACGCGGCGAAAAAGGTGATTACGGACAGTGCTTCTTATAAGCAGTTTTCAAAGTATGTTTCTGGTGGGAATGAAAAGGAGTTAGATGGATTTCCATTAACCATGGGTGCTGAAAAAGTTTTTCCTGGTGCTGTAATTATAGATAGCTTTAATTCAGCGTTTAGCGCTGGTCTGGTGATTTCTCCCAACCTTAAAGGATTATTTTCTTCAAGCAAATAAATAATTAGCAACCAGTTCTCGCCTAAAAATGGAAGGCGTCTTGATGAATCAATGAAGACGCCTTCATTTTTTAAGCTGTTATTCTACCAACATTATCCGCGGCGCCAGTCTTGTTGACAAACTAAAGTTTGTCACTCCGCTTTGACTTCGGACGCCTCGCCATCGGACCTCTACTTCGCCATCAACATCCTCTTCGTCATCGTAAAACTTCCCGCCTGAATGCGGTAGTGATAAACGCCCGTCGGCAACGAACGCCCGGCATTATCGCGGCCATCCCAAATCGCGGTGTGATAGCCCGCCGGTTGTTGCATATCGACCAGCTTGCGCACTTCTTGGCCGAGCATGTTGTAAATCGACAATGTGACCCGCACGGCTTGCGGCAGTTGATACTGAATCTGCGTCGTTGGATTAAACGGGTTCGGATAATTCTGACTCAGCTCAAACGTCTTCGGCGTTGCCACTTCGACCATGATCGGGCCGTGCGTGGTGACATTGCCGCGCGTGTCGATGGCCTCCAATTTATAATAATACCGGCCACCGGCTTCGGCACTGGCATCGGCAAAGCTGTAGTTGCCGTCGCGATTCGCGGGAATGAGTTTGGCATTCAATTTCGCGAACGCCGCGCTTTGATTTCTACTGCGCAACACATTGAAACCAACGTTGTTGATCTCGCTGCCGGTTTTCCAATTCAGCGTCACCCCGTTGCCCGTGCCGACTTGCGCCGTAAAGCTCGACAACTCGACCGGCACTTTGATGCTCCAGATGGTGCGTGTCGTGTCTTCCAGATCGAACACCACGGCTTCAACCGTGCTGAACGCCAACTCACCGCGAAATTCAAACGTCTCGAAAACCGAGCCGGCAAATTTGCCGTTCACGTACCAGCGATAACTCAGCGGATCGCCGTCCGAATCTTTCGCGGTCACTTTCATAAGCAACGGCGTGCCCGGTTGCACGATGGTCGTGTCCGGCTTGCCCGGACGATTGCCAACCGGAATGCGGCTGAGAATCTGCGGCGCTTGGTTGCGATTTAATACGTCGATTACGACCAACTCTTCATCAACACCGCCGCGTGAATCGAACACCATGAAACTCACTTCATAACGGCCAGCGCTATTCAGCTCCGGCTGCCACGTGAAGATGCGCGTGCCGAGCGAATCGAACACCGAACCGAGCGGCAGATTTTTCGCGCCGTAGCGAATCGGATCGTTGTCCTGATCCGTCGCGCTCAGCACAAACTCGATGCGCTCGCCTTCGCGTTTTTGCTGGTCCGGCACGTCCGCAAAAATCGGAAAATTATTATTCGAAGCGCCGGTCGCATCAAACGTGAACGCCGGCATCGATGAACCGACGGCGTTCGCTTGCACTTTGTTCGCGCCGCCTTTGATCGTCCACGCGATTTCCGCAAGGCCTTTGCTGTTGGTCAACACCAGCGCATTCAACGCGCCACCCGGGAAGAAACCGGTGTTCTGCGTCACCGCAAAATTAATTTGCGCGCCTTCCACCGGATTGCGTTTCTCGTCAAACGCCATGATTTGCAGCGGAAAATTCAGCAACTTGTTGGCGGTGCCGCGCTGATTGTTGGTGCGCGCGACAGCTTCAATCGTTTTGACTGCACCGGCGCGACCAAACACCGTGAACGACAGCGGTGAATTAGCCAACGCCGCGCCATTGGCATTCAACGCGGTGACGCGAATTTTGCGCGGACCAACTTCCGGACCGAAGGTTATTTTCGTCGCTGCGAAACCGCCGTTGGCCGTGGTCACGTCGCGCGTCGTTGCATTGCCCACGCCGCCGGTGAGCGTGCCCGTGCCTTGAATCAACTCGAAGAAAACATGCACGCCATCCGCGCCATTACCGCTGGCATCAGTGACCTTCGCGACCAATGCGGCTGGCATTTCCTGATTGGTCGGACCGCCTTCGCCATCGCCGCTAAATACCACGAGATTGCGCGCCACACCCGACGCCGCGATTGCTTGGAAATCCAACGGTGAGCCATTCAATCCCGCGGCTTCGACACGCACGGTGTTTACACCTGTGGTGTTGCCGAGTTGCCAATTCACCCGCGCTCGGCCCAGCTCATCCGTGCGCACCGCCACGTTGCTGCGCCCGTTGAGATTGCCGCCGCCAAAATTCACCGTGAAATTTACCGTCGTGCCGAAGACCGGCCGCTTGTTCGCGTCCGTGATGCGCACCGCGATGGGCAGCGGCAATACTTGCCCGGCGGTCGCCTGCTGATTATTGCCGCCGACATATTCGAGATTTGCCGCGCTCGCGTTCGTCGCGGTCGCCACAAACGTGATCGGCGAATTCGCCAATCCATCTGCTGAAAAACGCATGCGATTCTCGCCCGTGTTCGCGCCGAGCACGTATGTCACACTCGCGACGCCCGTCGAATCCGTGAGAATCGGCGAGGTTCTAAAAAAGCGGCCGCTGCCGGCTTCAACGACAATCTCCACTGGTTGATTCGGCACGCCGTTGTTGAATTTATCCAACACATTCACCGCAAGCAATTTGGGCAGCGCGGTGTTGACGTTGCCGGTTTGATTTTGACCGCTTACCATATTCATTTGCTCCGCGGCCAGCGCCGAGAACACCACGCTGGCGCTGCGTCCGAAAACCGCGCCGCTCAATTTCAACGAAATCGTTTTACGGCCGGCTTTGGTGGTGGCATAAGAAAATTCCGCTTTGCCCTGCGCGTTGGTGTTCACCGCCGGAAACGTTTTCGTTTCGCCGGAAATTTGAATCGTCACCGGCGTATTCGCCACCGGATTGCCGAACGCATCATAAACATACGCGCTGATCGCGAGCGCGGTCACGCCGTCCGCCGGCGTCGGGCTGGTGGCGTCCACAAAACTCGCGTCGCCGCTCGGCGCGCCCGGATTGGCAAACACCACAAAACTCAGCGGCGAATTTTGCAATTGATCGACGCCGTCGTTGGCGCTGGCAAAAACCACTTGACTATCGGGCCGCACGATGCCGCCGAGCGTCAGCACTGCGCGCGCGAGGCCGTCAATGTTAGTGCTCACGGTGGTATCGGGTTTTCCATTTGCAAACAAACCGCCGCCGCGCACAACACGATAATGCACCGGATGCTTCGACACCGGATCGTTGTTGCGGTCCAGCACGCGCACCACCAACGGATTCGCCAGCGCGGCGCCGGCCTTGCCGGTTTGCCGATTGCCGTTTTGCAGCGTCATCAATCGTGCACTGCTTACCGTCGAGGAGGCGACAAACGTCGTCGGTGAATTGGTCAACTCCAACGAGCCGTTGAACGCGCGCGCTTCGACGATGTTGTTGTAACGGCCCACTGTGCTGCCGAGCGTCAGCGTAATTTGCGCTTTGCCGCTCAAATCGGTTTTCACCACTTCTTTGGTGAGGCCGCCAAAACTGCCGCCGCCGCTTTTCACCGTAAATGTTACGGGAATATTCGCAATCGCATTGCCGCCTTTGTCGGTGACTTGCGTAACGAGCGGCTCCGGCAACGGATTGCCCGCCACGCAGGAAAGACTGTCGCCGGAAA